>CAZYYR010000034.1:0-15607 GCA_964651465.1 uncultured Nitrosospira sp. | reverse complement strand
GGCTGGGGCTGGAACTACGATGCCAAGGGCGCAACGCAATGGCCCCGAAGCGTCGCCCGAGGGGCCCCACGAAGCGGGGATCGGGCAGCGGCGGGGTGTCAAAACCGCGCCATAATGCTGTTGGCGCGTCTGCATCCCGCTGCGGGGTCGCATCTTCCTTTGGAAGATACTGCTCCGCCCTGCGCGGTCGTACCATTCGCGTCGTCGCCTTTCGCGCATCCCATCCCGCAAAGCCGTCGTCGCGCCAGCGGAGATTTATTCAGCGCTTACCTAAGTGGATTATCCGATCTCCGACGCTATTCTTCTCCCGGAATAACCGCAGATAATGCATGCAATTCGTCAACGACAAGTTTGAATTTACGCTCGAGCAACACGTTGTCTCATAATTCGGCGATAACCTGCTCGATGACCTCGCCTTGAAACTCTTCCAGACCAAGCCACAGCGGCAACCGTACCAGGCGCTCGCTCAACAGTCGTGTCTGCGTCAGCTCGCCCGATTTGCGACCGTACTTTTCCCCCATTGGGGAGCTGTCGAGTGGCACATAGTGAAAGACCGTCCCTATTCCCTTTTGCTTCAGGGCATCGATGAACGCGGTCCGCTTGTCCAGATCCGGTAGCAGCAGATAATACATGTGCGCATTATGGGTACAACCCCCGGGAATGACTGGACGGCGGATCTTACCGTTGTTTTCCAGCTCCGCAAGACGTGCATGATAGGTATCCCAGAGATCGAGACGGCGCCGGGTGATCGCATCCGCTTCCTCCATCTGTGCCCATAGGAAGGCGGCAATGAGCTCGCTGGGAAGATAGGATGAACCGAAATCCACCCAGGTATACTTGTCCACCTGGCCGCGGAAAAAAAGGCTCCGATTGGTGCCTTTCTCGCGGATGATCTCAGCGGATTCGATGAAACGAGGGTCATTCACCAGCAGAGCACCACCTTCTCCGGAGATGATGTTTTTGGTTTCATGAAAACTCAGGGCCGCGAGATGACCGATGCTCCCCAAAGGGCGCCCTTTATAAGTCGACATGATGCCCTGCGCGGCATCCTCGATCACCAGCAGGCCGTATTTTTCCGCGATCGACATGATCGCGTCCATCTCGCAGCCTACCCCGGCATAATGGACTGCAACAATCGCTCGTGTCTTTGGCGTGATGGCCGCCTCGATCAGTGTCTCATCGATATTGAACGTGTCGGGTCGGATGTCGATGAATACGGGAACACCTCCTCTCAGGGCGAAAGCATTGGCGGTAGAAACAAAAGTATAGGACGGCATGATGATTTCATCGCCTGGCTGAATGCGGGCAAGGATTGCCGCCATTTCCAGGGCAGCCGTGCAGGAATGCGTCAGCAATGCCTTTCCGCAGCCGATCCGACGCTCCAGCCACGCATTGCATTTTTTCGTAAAGATGCCGTCTCCCGCGAGATGCCCGTTGGCATGCGCCTGGCTGACATACCACAATTCCTTGCCTGTCATGTAGGGCTTGTTGAATGGGATCTTCATGCTCCGTCCAGGAACCGGTGGGCAACCACCCGGCGTAACCCGCCTGCGGGAAACGTGATACCGACGCGAATCATCATGCGTTCAAAATCGAGTAGCTTGCGAGTACTCCATTTATCGGATCCAGTAAAAATAACTCATCACCCATCAACGATCGGTTGTGGGTCTCGGTCTCGCCAGCCCCATATGTAGTAAGGTGCCTCCGGCCCGGTATGAAACAGGAGATCGAGAATGGTTACGCCATGTTCATACGGCGGATGAAACTGGGGATGCTCGGGGTAGCCGCTGTAATCTTTCCACACCAGTTCAATACCGGTCTGTGCGAACCTGCTCTCGTCGATATAATTCCTGGCGGAAGGCCCGGAAACGTAGAGCGTGGCATCAGCTTTGGTCAGGAGATCGATTATACGCTCCTGCTTTGCCTCAACTGATCGATATTGGCGGGCATCGGCGAATGCCGTGGAGATACCCAGAAACCGGGATGAAATGTTCCTGATGAGGTATTGATTCATTTCGGAGAGATGTGTCCACTGCCGACTCAGGTAAACGTCTTCCAGAAAGGGGCGATAACGCTCGAAGTGAGGTGCCTTGCCGTAGAGATGGCGCAGAGTCTGCCAATGCCGGCCCTGCCACTTGGGGTCTGTCAGCCTGACGTCGCAGATCAGATGCTGCTGAGTCCCGTCGGTCGAGACAGTCAACCATTCGAGACCCCGGGCGGTCTTGATCTTATTACGGTTGCGCCAGTCTCTCGGAGTATACTGGACATCGTCATAAAAAATAAACAGATCGACATCGTGAATGATGTCGAAATAACCTTTCCACGGTATGTAATTGGATTGGAGTATAGCGACCCGCAGAGGTTTCCGGTCCCTTTGTAGCGTCATGATTTTTGTATCCGTGCAAATGCCGAAATAGGCTCGTTCAAACCGGCAAGCGGCAGGCTGGCATTGCACTTCGGACCACCGCACCAGATTTTAACTGAAATTGAGGAATGCGCCATCCACTGGATAGGAAGGGCGTGTCGGCAGCCGACAGTTCAGGAACCTTGTATGTCCTGATAGTCCTTGACGGGGATGTATCCCACGGAAGCTTTCGAATTCACCCGCTGGGACGTTACCTCGTCAGGGATTGCATTCATCTTTATTGCCTGCCTAAACAGGCAGAACCAAGATTCTTGCGTAGAATATTTATGAATTCGCTTGGCGATCCCTTAACTGATTACGTCCGCGCGGCACCTTTTCTTGAGTGGAGTAATATACGGCAGTTGCAGTAGCAATGCTGCCGGCGCAGAACGGAAATCTACACCGGCAGCCATAATGTCAGGTAATTACTGCGTTGAAAGATGGGGCAAGGTTACGCGAAAGAACGCCGGCGCGCCTTCCATCCGACAAGGCCGAGTCCTGCCAGAAAGAGCGCGTACATTTCCGGCTCCGGTACGACCGCCGCAGAGATAGGCTTGTATAACCAGACGGACGCATCCCACGCTCCTCCACCAATGTTGGTCGCTTCGTCAAGGGCAATAAAAGCACCCAGCGTAGCATCGTAATGCCATTTTCCGAGTACACCGGTAGCAAAGTTGCCATGAGGATGATCGGGCGTGGCGCTTCCTATTTCGGTTACGATCCACGTAGTGTTGGCGCCGATGTTGCCATCAGCGTCAGTGATGACATTGGCTGACCAGACTGTGCCACCCCCGGCTCCGCCATCCCATAGAAGAACCTGATTGTTGACAGGATCATAATCGATGCCGTAGTTACCGGTAATTACAAAGTCGCTACCGTCCTCTTTGACCAAGTTGATCCCGATATCGGCATTGCTATTGGGGTTGGCCGCATTGGCTTTGTCCAGATCCCAGACAGCGAGATCCGAGGTGTAGGATCCAGAAATGGTGGCTGTCTTGATATAAAGGTTATGAACGTTATCGATCGTCCCGGTACCCTGAAAACCGACAGTATTCCATGAAATACCGATCCTCTCCCATTTATCCTGCTCTCCGTTTCTGACATCTCCGAGAGTATAGCGGAAAAGGGATGGAAATCCGGAGGCCGCCCCTGTCTCTGCAGTAAGATAGATCACATCCTGGCCATTCTCGGTACGGTAGGCGCTAGTCGTCATTGCTCGTGGCTGAATGCCTGTCCACTCTCCTTGACGATCGATCCACATATTGCCGCCTGGAACAGCTTCCGCCGTATTCCAGCCTGAACCGGTGACTCCCCCGACCTTCATTGGATCCGCCTTGTTCGGATCCCACAAAAACGGCCCGGCGCGGCTCACCGTTGTTCCGTCAGTCTTCTGAAATCCACCGCCGGTGATCCATGCCGCCCCTCCAAGTGTAAGGAACATGTCATTGACGGGGAGGTAGAGGTTATTGTCATAAGTGTGGGAAGACTGGGGTGCGGACGAATCAATCACAAAACCGGTTCTAGGATCCACGCGGCTTGGAAGCGAGCCCAGCCCCCAATTCCCCGTAGCCCCATCCCACACGTAAACCTCGTTACCGGCATAGTTGGCGTGACCGCCACCCCAGAGTATCAAGTTCCCACGGGTCGAATCCCAGGCGAATGAACTCCATGCGCGTACCACAGCATGGGGGAAGCCATATGAGCCGGGCACGGCATCGGGGCCCGTCGGCCAGGCATTGGAAAACACGTTGGTACTGGCCTTGACCCAGCCACCTTCCGGGGCCGCTGCCAGCAGTGCGGACAGCCGCTCAAAGGAAGTATCCGCATGTGCACTCGCCATGAACACTGGAAGTGAACCCGCAACCAGCAGAACAGACAACTTGGGAACTATTAGACGGGACCCGCTTCCTGCCAGCCTATCCATGCCCCGTTTCTTTTTCGATGTGTCGAGTTTGCACATGTCGTTACTCCTGTTATTGTAATAATAGTGAAGAAAGGCCCCGGCTCCGCTAGAGTCCGCTATGGAAGAGGCTGTAGAGGATTATAGGAGGATATATTGAAGAGTAAAGCAGTTTTTACCTTTGTAAGATAGTGTTACTCAACTTATAGTACCATTGGAATCATGAAGGAATTTTGACTGATCGGGATAGAATTTAAGGCGCGGGCAACGGAAAACAATATTGAGTTTCGAGCCTAATCGGCAACGCGGCTGAAAAGTCATCGTTACCATTGGCGGGCTATCCCTCACTGCAACCTGGCAATTTCGGAAGGGCGGCGTTTTGCGCCCGATTTCCCGATCCTGCTCTGAAACGTTCAAATCTCGCGCCAACTGCATCAACTCCATTACTGCTCAATTTTCGTGATCAAGATCGTATTTTCCAGGATCCATCCGGTATTGTTGCGACGATGGCATCTATAGCGGGACAAAAAAACGCGCTTCTTCAGATGTCGCGGCAGTGCGGGTGGTTCAATACCGGTCTTTTCCTGCTCGATAGATTTCTGTCCACCTTTTCAGGGGGACGTTTCCGTCTGTATCGATACTATTTTGTCGCCCAGCCCGTTGCGGGTTCAGCCTTGCTGCCACCAGGAAGAGGGAAGAAAATAGAAATCCGGCTCATTCACGAGCAGGACGAGATCATTCGTCAGTTTCCCCGCCCCCTCAGTGTGATCGAATCCAGATTCAGGCAGGGCGCAAGATGCCTTGCGGCATCGAAAGAGCACCGCTTTATCGGCTTTTTGTGGTTGCAGCCCGGTAATCGCCCTTACCAGGAAGATGAAGTCCGTGCCCGCTATATACCGCTGCCCGCGGATCGTACATCATGGGATTTCGATGTATATGTGGCACCCGAATTCCGACTGGGATTGACTTTCCCCAAGCTCTGGGAAGAGGCGAATCGCATGTTGAGCGAAACGGGTGTCCTATGGTCGTGCAGCCGAATTTCCGCACTGAATTCCGGCTCCCTCGCCGCTCATGCGCATTTCGGAATCCGTCCCCTGGGAAGTGCGATTTTTTTTTGCGCGGGGTCCTGGCAGATAACGCTCGCCCCAATGCCTCCATATTTTCACCTGTCTACTCATTCTGATTCATTTCCCGAGTTTCGCTTCAATACCACGGAACTTGAGACAATATCCCAGCTTCCGGAAAAATAAACCAACCATGGAGTAGATATGCAACACCTTGAAGAAGTGAAAAATATTCTGGCTGATGTATTGAGCCTCGGTGAACGAAAGAATACGCTCGGCGAGAACTCCGCCCTGCTGGGAGCGATCCCTGAGCTGGATTCGATGGCGGTCGTCAATGTCATCACCGCTCTGGAAGAACACTTCGATATCACTGTGGATGATGACGAAATCAGCGCTGAGACGTTCGAAACCCTTGGCAGCCTGGCACGTTTTGTTGAGCAGAAGCTGGCGGAATGAGCGAGTCCGCGGTCACTCATCCTGCCCAGCCTTTTTTTCTAAGAGCAGATGGAGGACAGCGTTTCTGCCTTTTTCATGCGCCGCGTTCCGCTGCGAGATGTCGCGGAACCATTTTATACGTCCATCCATTCGGCGAGGAAATGAACAAATCCAGGCGCATGGCCGCTTTGCAGGCAAGGGCCTTCGCCTTGATGGGATTTGGCGTACTTCAGATAGACTTGTTCGGCTGCGGGGACAGCAGCGGTGATTTCAGCGATGCGAGCTGGGATATCTGGAAACAAGATTTGGCCGCAGCAAGGAACTGGCTTGAAAACCGCATTGCCGTACCTGCCAGTCTCTGGGGGCTTCGCCTGGGGGCGCTGCTGGCGCTGGACTTTGCCCGAAGCCAGAAAAGCGCGATTGACAGGCTTATTTTATGGCAACCAGTTATCAACGGGGAAACCTTCCTGAACCAGTTTCTGCGATTACGAATGGCGAACGAAATACTTTCCGGCTCGGGATCGGGAAAAGCAAAGGGGACAAGCGAGTTGCGCCGGCACTTGGCAACGGGGCACGCACTCGAAATTGCCGGGTATGAGCTTTCACCCGATCTGGCGCGAGCCATCGATGATCTCAAAGCGGCCGAGCTCCCGTTCGATGGGCGCGATATCCACTGGTTCGAGGTGGTGGCTGAGCACGGTCGCCCCATGACACCGGCGGGGGCGAAGGTGATCGAACGATGGAAACAGGATGGGATCGAGCCGCACGTTCACCTGGTCCCCGGTCTCTCTTTCTGGGCAACACAAGAGATTACAGAATGTCCCGATCTGATCGCGGCAACGGTAGATGCCCTTACCAGCGAGGCATGATGAAATACGAGGAACGCCCCCTAGTGTTTTGTTGCGAAGAAGCATGGCTGTATGGAATCGTAAGCTTACCGGAGCGGCCTGCCGCGAGAGGCGTGCTGGTTGTGGTCGGCGGTCCGCAATATCGCGTTGGAAGCCATCGCCAGTTTACGCTTCTTGCCCGTCAGCTCGCGGCGAGCGGAATAGCGGTCCTGCGCTTCGACTATCGCGGAATGGGGGATAGCGAAGGCAGTCCAAGAACGTTTGAAGAAGTGGAGGCCGATCTACGCTGTGCGGCGGACAAGTTTTTTGCGGAGATACCATCGCTCGAGGAGCTGGTGATTCTGGGCTTGTGTGATGCCGCATCAGCGGCGCTTTTTTACGCCCACCAGGATCCTCGCGTGAGCGGCCTGATTTTACTGAATCCCTGGATAAGAACAGATGAAGGATCCGCCAGAGTCTATCTGAAGCATTATTATGCCGCCCGTCTGTTCCAGCCGGAACTCTGGCACAAGATATGGCGGGGGAAATTCGACTTTGTCGACGCTGTCCGGTCCCTCTCCCGGACCGTGGGAGCAGCCCTGCCAACAAGGGAGAAAGGGGAGAAAGCGGCCTTTCTCTCGCCCGGAAAGGGTTCCGATGCTTCCTGTGGAGCGCCTCCGCTGCCGGAGCGGATGTTTCAGGGGCTTGCCCGTTTTACTGGCAGGGTTCTCCTGATCATGAGCGGCGACGATCTTACCGCCCGTGAATTCCTGGATGTGGTCGAAGGTTCCGGTGAATGGCAGAAACTTCTGGCCTGTCCGCGTATTCTGCGTCGTGATTTACCGGAAGCCAGCCATACGTTCTCACGGCGGGAATGGCGTGATCAGGTCGGCGACTGGACAAAAGACTGGATATATTCGTGGTAAACGAACTACTGTACTGATGTCTAATAGCTGACCTTATTGTGCTTACGCGATTTGGCGCGCAATTCAGTAAATGTGGTACGAACAGGCAAAAACCAATTGAAGGAACCCCGATGAAGATTACATCGAGCATTATCGTATTAGCCAGCCTGATCATTTCTATAGATATCCATGCCGCTCCTTATTGTGGAGAATTGCTGAACGTGCATGACTATACAGACGGCGAAAACAGGAAGCTCCTGGGCACCGTCGAGCAGCATCATTTCACTCCCAGTGTAGAGAATCTGCGCCATGGCAGCACGGGAACATTGGGGGGAGATTTGAGCTATACGCTCATGCTGTTTCCCAATCACTATCGTGCCCTGGCTGCACTTGGTAAACTTTCACTGCGAGAAAAGAATCTGAAGCCCGACGGGGCAAAATATTCGATAGGGTGTTTTTTTGATCGTGCCATCCGATTGAAACCAAATGACGCAATGGTGCGCATGGTATACGGCAGCTACCTGTCGAAAGCGGGCCAGGTGGATGAGGCTGTGGAGCAATTACGGTTGGCCGTTGACCTGGAACCGGAGGATGCGACCATCAATTACAACGCGGGTCTGCTGTATTTGCAGAAAAAAGATTATGAACAGGCCCGAATCTACGCGAAGAAGGCATATGATCTAGGTTTCCCTTTGCCCGGGCTGAAGAACCAGTTGATCAAGGCCGGCAAATGGGAAGAGTAGGGATGAACAGCCCCGGTGCGCCATTCGGGTCAAGTATCTGTCATGTCTGTCGATTCAGCGGGTGCTCCTGCCTTCGCAGCCAGATCAGCGACATACCACCCGATGACCTGTTCAAGCCCTTCGGCGATCCGATGCGTGGGTTCATAGCCAAGCAGCCTGCCCGCTTTGGCGATATCCGCCTGGGAATGCCGCACATCGCCCTTTCGAAAATCCGCATGGACGGGCTCATGATGCTGCAGATGGGGAAACATGCCCTGAAGCAAGGCGCGTAACATTTCATAAAGCTGATTCAGGCTCGTGCGTTCATTCACTGCTACGTTGTAGACCTCGTTCATCGCTGCAGTGTCCTCCACCAGTGCGGCAAGAAGATTGACCTGGACCACATTCTCGATGAAACAGAAATCCCGGCTGGTTTCACCGTCTCCGTTGATATAAAGAGGCTTGTTTTCGATCAGTGCGGCAATCCATTGGGGAATGACTGCCGCGTAGGCGCCATGCGGGTCCTGCCGTCGGCCGAAGACGTTGAAATAGCGCAGACCGACGGATTGCAGGCCGTAGCAGCGTGAAAACACATCCGCATAGAGCTCGTTGACATATTTGGTGACGGCATATGGCGACAGCGGCCGGCCGATGACGGACTCCACTTTGGGCAGGCCGCCATGGTCGCCATAGGTAGAACTGGAGGCTGCGTAAATGAAACGCTTCACCTGGGCATCGCGTGCTGCAACCAGCATATTGAGAAAACCGGAGATATTGCTCTCGTTCGTACGGATAGGATCCTGCATGGAACGCGGCACGGAGCCGAGAGCGGCTTCGTGCAATACGTAATCCACATTCCGGCACGCGTGGGTACAGGTTTCCAGATCACGAATATCGCCCTCTATGAATCGGAAACTGCGCCAGGACCGTTCGCCGACCGATTCCCTGACCTGCTCAAGGTTGTGTCGGTATCCCGTAGAAAAATTGTCGAGCCCGGTAACCTTCTGCCCGAGCACCAGCAAGGCCTCCAGCAAATTGGATCCGATGAAACCGGCAACACCCGTGACAAGCCAGTGATGCTGGGTGCTCCGCAAACGCCGCTGCGCTTCCTCATATTTCATATCCAGCAGTTCCCTGTCACAATCTCCAGACACTGATACCGGCCTCACGCAATGAGGTCGGATCAAACTGGGACTTCACATCGATAAAGCAACCGTTGCTGGTTATCTTGGACTGGAAATCCGTCACCGGCCGGTCTAAGAACTGCCGATGCGAAACGGCAACGATCATTGCATCCGCACGCGGCAATCCTTCCCATGACACAAGCTCCACGCCGTATTCATGACGCGCCTCTTCAGGGTCCGCCACTGGATCGTGTACATGGATCTCCATGCCATAGGACTTGAGTTCACTGATCAGGTCGGCGACCTTGGAATTTCTCAGGTCCGGGCAATTCTCTTTGAACGACAGGCCGAGCACGTTCACGCGCGCGCCCCTGACGTTGATGTCAGCCTTGATGATGTGTTTTATCGTCCGTTCGGCCACGAATTTCGCCATACTGTCATTGATCCGGCGTCCTGCAAGAATGACCTGGGGTATGTATCCGATCATCTCTGCCTTGTGGGTCAGGTAATACGGATCCACGCCGATGCAATGCCCCCCGACGAGACCGGGACGAAAAGGCAGGAAGTTCCATTTCGTGCCCGCGGCCTGTAATACCTCCAGGGTGTCGATATCCAGTTTGTCGAATATGATCGCCAATTCATTCATCAAAGCGATATTGAGATCTCGCTGGGTATTCTCGATCACCTTGGCGGCTTCGGCAACCTTGATACTGGATGCGCGATGCACCCCCGCGGTAATGACGCTTTCGTAAAGTTTCGCGATTTCCTCCAGCGTACTTTCGTCGTCTCCGGAAACCACCTTCAGGATGCGGGTAAGCGTATGCTGCTTGTCACCCGGATTGATCCGCTCGGGAGAGAAGCCGACGTGAAAATCGCTTTTCCACTTCATGCCGGAGGATTTCTCCAGCACGGGAATGCAGACCTCTTCCGTTGCGCCTGGATAGACAGTTGATTCATAGATGACGACAGCCCCCCGCTTCATATGCTTTCCCACGGTCTCGCTCGCCCCAGTGAGTGCCGCAAAATCAGGCTGATGCGCAAGATCTACCGGTGTGGGAACGGCAACGACTATATAGTCCGCCTGTGACAGTTCGGCTGGATCAGCAGTGAAATGGAGTTGGCTTGCAGCCTGAAAATCCTCGGTGGAAACCTCTCCGGTCGGATCCACACGTCGCCGGTAACTTTCTATTTTACTTCCGGAAAGATCATAACCTATGGTCTGCCGCTTTTTGCCGAATTCGACCGCCAGCGGCAACCCTACATAGCCCAACCCAACCACAGCCACCACGCTCATCAGTGATCTCCCTTGCTCATCAAAAATTCCTGGCAGGTCATATGCCCGCATCATACCGATATTATCCGGCCGCTTTCTCTTGAATCAAACTGTACTAAAGGCCAATTCTCAAACAGCGCCCTGCGAGCATACCATACCGGAAAACCACCGAGAGTAAGGTCAGAAAGGCCGTTATGCCCAGGCTGAAGATTATACGTTCTCGGTCAATATGACGATTCCGGCTCGATTATATAAACCCAGAATCATCCCGTGTAAAAAGCTGCTGCGCCGATCCCGTTTTTTGTCGCCACGATGCGTAAACAATGGGACGTAACGCCGTCTGTGCTCCAGTTACATTCGATTGGATGTCAGTATGCGCCGAACACGAAATGATCCGACGCACTATACGCAGCATACGTTTCATATAAATTGCGATTCTTCGGAAGCATCGCGCGTTGTATCTCACATAACTGCAATTACTGAAAAAGAGAAGAGAGGATTTATGCTTATTTCGAGCAAGGCTGCGACCAGCATTTTGTTGAGAACCATGATCGCCGGAATATTGATTGGCAGTGGCGTCGCAGCGTGCGGCAAAACGGAGGATCCTCTGGCCCTGATGGCGGATGCAAGACGTTACGAGGAAAAAGACAATCATAACGCTGCGATCATCCAGATCAAGAACGTGCTGCAACAAAACCCGGACGATGCCGAAGCTCGTTATTTTCTTGGCACCATCTATAACAAGACCGGTGATGCCGCCTCAGCCGAAAAGGAGTTTCGCAAGGCTTTGAGCCTGGGAATGAGTCCGGCCAAAGTCATGCCTGAGCTGGGCCAGACCTTGCTCAACCTGGGTCAGTTCCAGCAGATCCTCGATGAAACGGAACAGCTTGCGGGAGATGGCAAGTCTGCGGAGATCTTGACCCTGAGGGGAAACGCCTTACTGGCTGTAGGCAAGGTTGAGGAGGCCCAGGGGCTGTTTGAGCAAGCACTCCGCATCCGGCAGAATTTTTCCAGTGCTTTGATCGGCCTGGGGAAGTATTCGGCATTAAAGGGAGACATAGATAATGGAATGCACTTTTCCGAGCAGGCGACGATGCATAACCCGGAGGATGCCGATGCCTGGCTGTTCAAAGGTGACCTGTTGCGGGCACAAGGCAAAGTCGATCTTGCCCTGGCTGCTTATGATCAGGTAGTGAAGCTGAAGCCGAATAGCTCTCCTGCATACCTCAACAAAGCGTTCCTGGAAATCGGCGCGAAAAAATTCGATACAGCGAAAACAAGTATCGATGCCGCACGCAAAGTCGCCCCCAATAGCCTGATGGTCTTATATACCCAGGCCATGCTGGATTTCAACCAGGGCAATCCTGCTGCTGCCCTGGAATCGTTGCAGCAGGTGCTGCGCTCGGCTCCGAATCACATGCCCAGCGTACTTATGGCAGGCGCCGTGCAGATCGCGCTGGGCTCACCGATCCAGGCGGAGGAGCATCTCAAGCGCTACCTGGAGGGGGACCCGGAGAATCTTTATGCCCGAAAATTGCTGGGATCTGTCCTTCTGAAGAACCAC
The DNA here is from genome assembly GCA_964651465.1 of uncultured Nitrosospira sp. Lineage (GTDB taxonomy): Bacteria > Pseudomonadota > Gammaproteobacteria > Burkholderiales > Nitrosomonadaceae > Nitrosospira. Next base: position 3,389 of record CAZYYR010000034.1, on the reverse strand, counting down.
CGAACTCAGCAGGCTATCGCCGTGCTGAACCCCGCGCTCAGGGCTGTCCATGAGGATGCACATCTATTGGCTCTCGCCGGTGAATCCTATATGCAGGCGAAGGATTTTGCCAAGGCGACGGAATACTTTGAGAGAGCAAGCAAGGTTGCACCGCAAAATGCAATGTTACACACCGCCCTGAGCATGAGCAGGCTGGGACAGGGTGATAGCGAGCGTGCTATTGCTGAACTGGAAAAGGCAACGCAGGCGGATCCACAGTCACCCCAGGCTGCCATACTGCTGATCATGACGCATTTGCGTCTCAATGAGTTCGACAAGGCACTTGCGACAGCGAATGCGTTCGAAAAGGATCACCCGGATAATCCTATTGTCAAGAATCTGAAAGGAGGCGCATATCTCGCAAAGAAAGATACCGCCAACGCGCGCGTCAGTTTTGAAAAGGCATTGGCAATACAGCCAAACTATTTTCCCGCTGTCGCAAATCTTGCGCAGCTTGATTTGCAGGAAAAGAAGCCGGGCAGTGCAAAAAAACGTCTTGAAGCATTTCTGGAAAAGGATGAGAAAAATATTCAGGCCATGAACGCGCTTTCCAACCTTGCCCTCAGACAAGGGCAGATCAAGGAGGCCACGGCCTGGCTGGAACGTGCCAGCCGGGAGAACCCTGAAGCGCTCCAGCCTTCCCTTCGCCTCGGAGCACACTATATCCGTACAGGGGAAAAGGAAAAATCGCTCGCCCTGGCCAAAAAGCTCCGGAGCGTCCATTCCGATGACTCAGGCGTACTCGAGCTTCTGGCATACGCTCAGTTTGCCAATAACGATAAGGATGGTGCCCTGGAAAGCTATACAAAGCTTGCCCGGGCCCGGCCGGATTACGCCCCTGTCCAGTTCCGCATTGCATCCCTGCAACTGGCTATGAATAACCTGTCAGCCGCCTCTGACGCTTTGAAAAAGGCGCTTGCCATCAAGCCTGACTATCTCGATGCGCAACTGGCGATGGTTGCGCTGGAAGCAGGCCAGAAAGATCATGAAAAGGCACTCTCCCTGGCTCGTCAGATTCAGAAGCAACACCAGAAATTGCCGGCGGGCTACGTAGCGGAAGGAGACATATTGCTGGGGCAAAAGAATCCGAGCCTGGCGGCAAAAGCCTATGAGCATGCATTTTCCATCGACAGGAATCCAGCATATCTCGTGAAGCTGCATAACGCACTCACTCAAGCGGACAGGGGTGCCGAAGCCACACCCCGGCTGATTCAATGGTTGAAGGATCATCCCGACGATACCTCGACACGCATGTATCTAGCCGAAGTCTACCTTGTGGACAACCAGAACAAGCCCGCTATCGATCAGTATCACCTCGTACTGCAACAGCATCCGGAGCATGTGCCTGCGCTCAACAATCTTGCCACCGCGTACCAGAAGGAGCAGGATGCCCGCGCGTTGGAATATGCGGAGAAAGCCCACAAACTTGCACCGGAGAATGCGGCAATACTGGATACGCTGGGCTGGATATGGGTGGAACGCGGCAACACCGCGAAGGGACTGCCGCTTCTGCAAAAAGCGACGTCGCTGGCGCCCGGGGCTGGGGATATCCGCTACCATCTGGCAGCCGGACTGGCGAAATCGGGTGACAGGGCTGCAGCCCGGAAGGAACTCGAACAGCTGCTGGGTACTGAAAAGAGTTTTTCCAGTATCGAAAAAGCCAGAGTATTGCTGAAAGAACTGCAATGAACAGGTGCGTTCTCGCGTATGAACTCCTGATAGAGCTATCGTCCGCAGCATGGACGCCCGTAAGAAGTAGGAGGCTGCAGGGGGTACAGAGGGTACTGAAATAGAAGGGAATAGAGGGGGCAGAAGGAAATAAAAGGAAAACGCGGTATGCGTTATGTGCGCTTTCCACCCTTGCTTGGCCGACGACTTTCCCGGGGATCAAGCTGGGCCCCCGAAATGATTCAGTCAGGCATTTCTCCGCCTGCCAGCCGTATCGTTCAACGACGTGACAGAAGAATCGAGATTCGCGTCCCGTCTCGTATTGGCCACAGCTTCGTTCCAGATCCGCGTCAGCGCATCCCACATGCTTGTCCGAATGGTCTGCAGATACAGCGTATTGTCGCTCAACCCGTTCACCAGGCGACGCTGGGCCTCACCCAGATTGTGGTAGGGCATGCTCATGAAAAGATGGTGCGTAGCATGGTAACGCAAGCCTACCGGAGCCCATAAGGCGGTAATGAGCCAATTGCCCGGGACATTGATCGAGTCGAGATATTGTTCGGCAAATTCCATCCGGTGGTCCGCAGGATTGCGATAAGCATGCGCACTCAAGGTCCGCAGGGAATTTATGAAAAAAATGAACATGGCGATCAGGTACCACCACAGCAGGAACCAGGGCGTGAGAACGCCAAGCGCAATACAGGCAACCACTGCTGCTATGAACACGAAACTGCCGAACTCCTGAAGTTTCCAGTGTCTGTCATTTCGTATTGCATCCGGCGCACGTTTGTAATTTATGTCGATCGTAAGGGAGGAGGCGCGCTCCCAGATGAGCCTGCGCAACGGCGGAATGAAATAGGATACCGGAGTAAGCAGGAGAAAACGGACAATAAAGAACAGCGGCAGAAGGAACGAAAGCATGACGTAACCAACCATCGCTACTGGTTTCAGGGTAGCAAAGGGAACATATTCTCCGTCTTCTGCGGTACCGTATACATCCGGCTTGTGATGATCGTTATGTACTCCGTCATAGGTAAAGGAAGGGATCAGCAATGGTATGCCGCAGGTCATATTCCATACGAACCGGAACAGGCCGAACGTACCTTTCTTGAGGTGAGCCAGTTCGTGAATGAAAATCGCTGCACGGTAGAAAGCAAGGGTAGCGACAATTCCCGCCAGAATCTGTACAGGAGACAGCAGCGGCGTGGACAGGACCACTATAAATGCAGCCCAGCCCAGCGAAATGTGGAAGAGAAAATCCGTCCAGTAAATCCAGGGGTTGGGCTTCATGAGATCGCGGACCAGATTGTGTGCTTCTCGCAACGGAAACACCCGGCTTGACCCTGTATCCCCGGTTTCCAAATCACTCATGTGCGTATTCTTGTGGATTTAAATGCATTCAGCATGCTCATAATAGATACGTGACAGATGGCCATCGCGGCAAAGCATGATGCGGCAGGGAAATCGCGTCATCGTGCAACACCCTGCAAGTTACGTACCTTCTCCGTGCCGTCAATTGCTTGCGCCCGGGACGACGACGGTCCAAGACTCGGCACGATCACTCAAACACCTCTGCCTCGCTCAGTTTTGCGGCATTTGCGTCCTTGGCCGAGATGATCGGGTCGGTGCCTTCCGCAATGGGCCAGGAGATGGCGATGGCCGGATCGTTCCACAAGAGGCTG
>CAZYYR010000033.1:15878-16208 GCA_964651465.1 uncultured Nitrosospira sp. | reverse complement strand
CTGGAGCAGAGCTATATCCGCCGCATCGAAACCATCCTGGCACCCATCGTCGGGAAGGAGAACGTGCGCGCGCAGGTGACCGCCGATGTCGATTTTGCCCATTCCGAACGGACGGATGAAATCTACAAGCCCAACCAGGAACCCGGCAGTTCCGCCGTGCGCAGCCAGCAGACTTCCGAATCCGCCAACGGCGGGGGTCCGGCGGAGGGCGGGGTGCCCGGGGCGCTTTCCAATCAGCCCCCGATGCCGGCCACCGCCCGGAAGATGCTCCCGACGTTCGTCGGATCCACCACATGGTCGATGACCACCACGGTGCTCGCAGGCTTCAGC
>CAZYYR010000033.1:0-15868 GCA_964651465.1 uncultured Nitrosospira sp. | reverse complement strand
AGCCCCCGATGCCGGCCACCGCCCCCATCACGACACAGCCGGGTTCGCCATTCAGCCAGACGCCGCCGCCCAATCCGGCCCAGCCGGGAACGGCTGCGGCCCAGGCTCCCGCCAGCCAGCCGCAAGTGCCGAAGAATACGCGCAAGGACGCCACCATCAACTACGAGGTGGACAAGACCATACAGCACGTGCGCAACCCGGTGGGAGGCATCAAGCGGCTTTCGGTCGCAGTGGTGGTCAATCATCGCAAGATGACGGATCAGGATGGAGTGATCACCAGCGCACCCCTGACCGACGTGCAGAAGGCGGAAATCACTGACCTGGTAAAAGAAGCGATGGGCTTCAGCCCGGAGCGTGGCGACACCTTGAACGTGGTCAATAGTCCATTCACGGAAATCGCCTACGACATGCCGCCCGAACTGCCGCTATGGAAGCAGCCGGAGATGATCGAACTTGCCCAGCAGCTTGGCAAAAATCTCCTGATCGGATTGCTGATCCTGTATCTGGTGCTGGGTGTCCTGCGCCCGATGATCAGACGCACGGCCCAGCCGGCCACGCCCCTCCTGACCGAGTCGCCCGATGAGCCGGAGGCCCAGCCCGTGCAGGCGCCACCCGCCCTGAGGCAGGTGCCGCAGCTTACGCAGTACGAAGAAAACCTGGCGCTTGCACGGAAACTGGCGCGGGATGATCCCAAAGTCGTGGCAAACGTGATCAAGCAATGGGTGACGAGCAATGAATGAGGAAGGCATCAACAAGGGCGCGATCCTGCTCGTTTCTCTGGGCGAAGATGAAGCGGTGAAGGTGCTCAAGCATCTCAACCCGATGGAGGTCCAGAAGCTGGGCATCGCCATGGCCAAACTCAAAAACCTGAGCCGGGAAGAGGTCGATGCGGTGCTGAGCGATTTTCGCAACGTTGCGATAGAAAAAGGCAACCTGCTGGAGTTCGATTCGGAAGGCTACGCGCGCACCGTGCTGCACAAGGCGCTGGGAGAGGAAAAATCCACCGATATCATCAGCCGCATCCTGGAGGGCAGCGACACCAGCGGCATTGAAGGGCTCAAATGGATCGACTCGCAGTCCGTGGCCGAATTGATCAAGGGCGAACATCCGCAGATCATCGCCACCATCCTGGTGCATCTGGATCGCAACCAGGCGAGCGATATCCTCGGTCAACTGCCCGAGCAGTTGCGCAACGACGTATTGCTGCGCATCGCCACGCTGGAAGGTATTCAGCCCTATGCCCTGCGCGAGCTCAACGATGTGCTGACCGATCTGCTGTCCGGCGGCGAAAACATCAACAAGAGCCCTGTCGGCGGCATTCGTACGGCAGCGGAAATCATCAATTTCATGGGAAGCGCCGCCGAGGCTTCGGTGCTCGATAATCTGCGCCAGTTCGATGAGGACCTGGCCCAGAAGATCATGGATCAGATGATCGTCTTCGAGAATCTCATGGATATCGATGATCGCGGCATCCAGCTCGTGCTGCGCGAGGTCGAGTATGACGCGCTTGTCGTTGCCCTGAAAGGCGCGGCACAGGAACTGCGCGACAAGATCTACAAGAACATGTCGAACAGGGCGGCGGAAACGCTGCGCGAAGAGCTGGAAGTCATGGGGCCTGTGCGAGTGAGCGAAGTGGAGAACCAGCAGAAGAAAATACTGCAGGTCGTCCGGCGGCTTTCGGATGAGGATCGGATCGTTTTCATCACCAAGGGTGAAGAGAGCTACATTTGACCGTCGCCATCCCTGTGGCAGCAGAGCAGCCGAAAGCAAGAATCATCCGCTGATCTGGCGGACATGAACAAACGGAACAACTACTTGAAGGATGATATATGCCCAGCCGAATTATTCCCAAGGAACGGCTCTCCGCTTGCGAGCGATGGGAGATGGATGCATTCGAATCGGCTGCGAAAACCGCAGCCACCGAATCCGGCGAGCAGTCTGCGGTGGAAGATTCGTTGCGCAAGGCGGTCATTCTGCCCACGGTCGAACAGATCGAGCGTATTCATCAGCAGGCACGACAGGAAGGGCATGACGCGGGATACGAGGCCGGGCTCAGCGCTGGCCACGAGGCCGGATTGCAGGCGCGCAACGAGCAGACTGCAGCGGAAGTGGCCAGGCTGCAGGCGGTGTTCCAGGGCTTCCAGCAGGAACTGGCAAGCGCCGATCAGGCCATTGCCGACGATGTGCTGACGCTGGCGCTGAGCCTTGCTCGGGAAATGGTGCGCGAGGCGTTGCGTATCAAGCCCGAAATCATGCTGGAGGTCGTGCGCGAATGCATCCGGCAAGACAGCCTGCTGAGCCAGCCAGCCCAGCTGTTTCTGCATGCGGATGACGTTGCGCTTGTGAAAGAGCATTTGAAGCAGGATCTCAACGATTGTACGGTCCATGTGGACAATAGCCTTGAGCGCGGGGGGTGCCGGATGAGGATAGGCAACAGCCAGATCGATGCAGCGCTTTCCACGCGCTGGCAGCGCATCGCCCAGACACTGGGGGGCAGCAGCGAATGGATGGAATGACCATGGATACCGGCCGGCATGCCGATCGGTGGCGCAGCCACCTCCAGGAGCGCAGCAATCTGACTGCCGGTTTGCAGCCGTTTGAAGTATCGGGCAGCCTCACGCGTGTCACGGGGCTGGTTATGGAAGCGGTAGGCCTCAAGCTCGCGGTGGGCAGCGGCTGCACGATCGTCATGCCGAACGGCGGCCGGGCGGAAGCGGAAGTCGTGGGATTCCAGGGAGACCGGCTTTATCTGATGCCTACCCATGATGTGTTCGGGCTGACTCCGGGAGCGAAAGTCATTCCATGGAACAACACTGGCGGCCTGCCGGTGCTCGAGGATGGAACCCGGCCAAGGCGGCGGGCATCGGATCGGTTGACGCGTTTTCCGGTGGGGGACGGGCTGCTGGGGCGCGTCCTGGATGGAACGGGGCGGCCACTGGATGGCCTGGGACCGCTGGACGCGGAACATGGCGCTCCGCTGGCAACCCAGCCGCTCAACCCGCTCGACCGGGCACCCATCGAGGAGATACTGGATGTCGGAGTCCGTGCCATCAATGCGCTGCTAACGGTTGGCCGCGGCCAGCGCATGGGCCTGTTTGCCGGTTCCGGCGTGGGGAAGAGTGTCCTGCTCGGCATGATGGCGCGCTATACCAGCGCCGACGTCATCGTGGTCGGGCTGATCGGCGAGCGGGGCCGCGAAGTCAAGGAATTCATCGAGCATATCCTCGGGCCGGAGGGCATGGCACGATCGGTGGTGGTTGCCGCTCCCGCCGATACCTGGCCTCTGATGCGCTTGCAGGGCGCGTCCTATGCGACATCCATCGCGGAATATTTTCGCGACCGCGGCAAGAATGTGCTGCTGATCATGGACTCGCTCACGCGCTACGCGATGGCGCAGCGCGAGATTGCGCTGGCCATCGGCGAGCCTCCGGCGACGAAGGGCTATCCGCCCTCCGTATTTGCCCGGCTGCCGCAACTCGTGGAACGGACTGGAAACGGCATCAAGGGCGGCGGCTCGATCACGGCATTCTACACGGTCCTGACCGAGGGCGATGATCAGCAGGACCCGATCGCGGATGCGGCTCGCGCCATCCTCGATGGCCATATCGTGCTGTCGCGCCAGCTCGCGGAAGCGGGACATTATCCCGCGATCGATATCGAAGCTTCAATCAGCCGGGCCATGACGAGCCTGATCCTGCCCGAATATTTCGAGCAGGTACGCGGCTTCAAGCAGCTCTATTCGCGTTACCAGCGCTCGCGTGACCTGATCAGCGTGGGAGCCTATTCATCCGGAAGCGACCCGCTGCTGGACCGGGCGATCACGCTGTATCCCCAGTTGGAGGCATTTCTCCAGCAAGGGATGTTCGAACGTGCGCCGCATGCGGACAGCGCCGCCCGCCTGGAGGAGCTGCTTGGCTCGAAAAGTGGTTCCATATCCTGAACCTGCTCGTGATTCGATCTGGAAGAAGATGAAGAGATGACCAAGCCTGCTGCTTTGGAGACCCTGCTGGAACTGGCGCAGACGCGCACCGATGATGCCGCCAAACGTCTGGGGGTGCTGTGTGCGCAAGGCGTACACATGGAAGCAAAACTCGAACTGCTGCTGCAGTACCGGGACGACTATCGCGCCCGCTTTCAGGTATTGATGCGGCAGGGATTGACGGCGTCCGGCTGGCGCAATTACCAGGAATTTCTCGACAAGCTCGACGATGCGATTGCCCAGCAGCAGGAGGCGGTGCGCTCCACGCAACAGCAGGTGGCAGTGGGGAAGGCCGCCTGGCAGTCAGCCAAACGTACTTTCAATTCCTATGAAACGCTCGCACAGCGTCGATTCAATGCGCTATCGCAGCGTGCAGCGAAATGCGAGCAGAAGGAAACCGATGAGCACGCGGCCCATTCTGCCGCGCGCCGCGCACCATCCTGCTGATCGAGTCGATCCGAAATAACGGGAACACACTATGCCGACTTCGCCCATGACAAACAGTCCTGCATCCGTATCCACTTCTCCGATCAAAAACAGCGCTTCCGGCAGAGGCGACAGCGCGTCCGGGCCGGATGAGGCAGCTTCCGCGTTTGGAAACCTGCTTGCACAGGAGGAAGAAAAAGCCACGGCGTTCCGGACAGGTCCGGCAGGGCCAGGCGGGAATTCCGGGAATAGCCAGCCGGAGGCGGATGGCGTCAGCGATCCTGCAAATGGTGGGGCAGGTACAGGCATCGGTACGACGGATAAGGCGGCGGGCAGCGCGAGCGAGCCTGAACGCGGGGAAGGCACGGAAACGACGGACGGCAGGGCTGACATTGCCGCACTGGCCGCACTGCCCGCCCACGGTGCCAATATGCCGGTGGCGCCCGGTTCGCCATCCGCGCATGGGGCAGATGGGGCATATGGAGCACACGCGGCATACGGGGCGGATGCCGAAGCGATTGTGTCAGACCGGCTGCCGGGTGAAATTTCAGGTGTCGCAGCGCGCCCCGGGGAGAGAGGCGCTACGGCCGGGGAAGCCATGGATGCGCCCCCAACGGAGCCGGCGCAGCACGGTGAATCCGCGATCTTGCAGTCTGGCAGGACAACCCCTGCCGGAACCGTAACCGGAGCAGTCCCGGCTGCGGCTGACCTGATGCGGAACATGCCTCCCGGAGCGATGGTAACGACGCAGACAGCGGCAGCGGGGACAGCAGCTGCAGGAGCGATCGTGGGAAACAGGACCGCCACCGCGAGCATAGGGACCGCACGGCCGACCGCCGGCACTGTGGGAGCCATGACGATAGCGCCTGCCATGGATGCACGAAGGGATGCATGGACGACCCAGGCAGGAAGGGGAATTCGCCTGGAGACGGCTGCCGCGCTGGAGACCATGCCTGGCATGGAATCGGGCCTGCCTGCATTCGGCCCGGCGGGAGGTCCAGGAGCAGCCTTTGCACCTGAAAACCTGCCAGCTGCAAGCATTGCCACGGTGCAGGCGTCATCGAACCTGGTTGCCGGGTCCGGTCTTGCGCCTGCTTCCGGAAATGTACCCGTTCCCAGCCTGCCCGGACCTGAGCCGCTGCTCGGTGCCACTGGATGGGACCAGGCTCTTGGGCAGAAAGTGTTGTGGCTGGTTTCCCATCAGCAGCAGGTGGCGGAACTGAGTCTCAACCCTCCCGATCTCGGGCCCCTGCAAGTCGTCCTGTCGATGGCGGACGATCAGCTCAGTGCCACCTTCGTTTCCCAGCAGGCCGATGTACGGAATGCCCTGGAAGCAGCCCTGCCGCGATTGAAGGAAATGATGGCAGAGAACGGAATCAACCTGAGCAGCACGACGGTGAGTTCCGACTCCGCCCAGCAGCAGGGGAGATTCGAGCGCCCCAGCCACCCGGGCGGGCGTTACGACCGCGGGGAAGGACACGTGGCCGTTCCGGGAGGCGGCATTTCCCGTCATGGTGCCATTGCGGGTGGCAGCGGGCTGGTGGATACCTTCGCCTGAGCCCATCCAAGTTAATTTAAGATGGCCCTTTTTTCTCCCTCTGTTCACCGGATTGTTCCGCTGCAACTGGCGTAATAATGGCGCCTGTATTCCAAACGGGACAGGCCATGGCAACCAAGCTGAACACACAGGGGCAGAAATACCGCGAAGCGAAGGAAGCGGGGACGGAGCAGAAGTCCCGCCGTGGCAAACTGATGATGGCGATCGTCGCAGGCGTCGTCATGCTTGGCGCCGGAGCGGGAGGGACAGCCTGGTATTTCAACCAGATCCACGACAGCCCGGCCGCACCGAAGCCGCCCGTATTCGTCAGCCTGGATCCATTCATCGTCAACCTGCAATCCGAGTACAGCGATCAGCATTTGCAGACGAGTCTGACCTTGAAGGTACCGGATGACGCGACCGTAGATCTCATAAAACTGCATATGCCGGAGGTGCGCAACCGCATCCTGCTGGTGCTCTCCAGCAAGTCGGCTGCGCAGATCCTTACAGCCGAGGGAAAACGAAAACTCGCTGCCGAACTTGCATCCGAGATCAATCAGCCGTTCGTCGAGGCAGGTTCCGCCCAGTCGGTTGAAAACGTGCTCTTCACTTCCTTTGTGATTCAGTAGGCATCCATGAGCAACGAGTTCATTTCTCCCGAGGAGATGGAAGCCCTGCTCAGGGGAATGCCCGAAACGGGCCTGGTGCATCCGCCGCAAGGCAATGCTTCGCCCCGGTTCCGCCCGTACAACCTGGCAACGCAGGAGCGTATCGTGCGCGGCCGCATGCCGACGCTCGAAATCATCAATGAGCGGTTCGCCCGGTTGTTGCGCCTGGGATTGTTCAATTTCATGCGCCGCAGCGCAAACGTGACGGCTGGCGCCGTGCGCGTCATCAAGTTCAGCGAATTCGTGCGCAACCTGGCCGTGCCCAGCAACCTGAACCTGGTGCATGTCAAGCCGTTGCGCGGCACTTCGCTGTTCGTATTCGATCCGACGCTGGTATTCCTGGTGGTGGACACCCTGTTCGGCGGCGACGGCCGTTTCCTGCCCAAGACGGAAGGACGAGATTTTACCCAGACGGAACAGCGCATCATCCAGCGGCTGCTCAACCTGGTGTTCGACAGCTACGGCAAATCCTGGCAGCCGGTGTATCCGATCGAGTTTGAATACCTGCGCGCCGAAACCAATACGCAATTTGCCAACGTGGCGACTCCGAACGAAGTGGTCGTCGCAACCACCTTCGAAGTCAACTTCGGCAGTGTGACCGGCGAGATGCACATATGCACTCCCTATTCCACGCTCGAGCCGATACGCGATCTGCTTTCGAGCAGCATGCAGGGCGAGGCGCTGGAAGTGGACAAGCGGTGGGTCGGTCGCCTGTCGAAGCAGGTCCAGGCTGCCGAAGTCACCATGATAGTGGATCTGGCCCATGCACAGGTCACGCTCGACCAGATACTCAACATGCGCGTGGGTGACGTCATTCCACTCGATATTCCCGACTTTGTCACGGCAAACGTGGATGGCGTGCCGGTGATGGAATGCCGCTATGGCATCGCCAATGGCCAGTATGCGCTGCGGATGGAAAGAATGCTGGGCCCGATGAACAACGAGTGAGTCCGATCATGAATCCTACCGAACGCCGCGATCTCGCCCATAGACCCTTTAGTCAAAGTACCCAGAATAGCCCGAATTCCCCAAAACCTCAGGAGGCAAACGTGTCCGCCAACTCTTACAGTTCCGCACATCATCTGGACGACCAGGAAAACGGTACTGCCGTCCCAGACGCCGACGCGGCTCCGCCGCCCGTTTTCGAGCAGTTCAGCGGTACCCAGAAACTGCAGGGCAAGAATGATATCGACATGATCATGGATATTCCGGTTCAGCTCACGGTGCAGCTGGGGCGCACCAAGATCGCCATCAAGAACCTGCTGCAACTGGCGCAGGGCTCAGTGGTGGAACTCGACGGCCTGGCAGGGGAACCCATGGATGTGCTGGTGAACGGCTATCTGATCGCGCAGGGCGAGGTAGTGGTGGTGAATGAAAAATTCGGTATCCGCCTGACCGACATCATCACGCCCAGCGAGCGCATACGTAAACTGAGCCGCTGAGCCCCAACGGCGATTCAAGGTGAGATTCAAGGTGAACAGATGAAAACCCGAAATCCGACACATCCCGGCGATGCAATGCGACGCAAGGCCGATTCCGCCGGCGCGCTCGAAATCGGCCAATGCGAGCCTCCCCGCGGTTGCAGGACGCGCTGGCCGGAACTCAGGCACATCATCCTCGCATCGGCAGCCACCTATCACGCCGTGCCCGCGATGGCTGCGGAGGGTACCGCCCTGTCCGGAGGAAGTCTTCTGCAGGTCGTGCTTGGCCTGGGGCTGGTACTTGCGGTCATGGCCGGGTCTGCGTGGCTGCTCAAGCGGTTCGGTGCCATGCAACGCAGCCAGGGAAGCGCGGTCAGGGTCATCGGCGGTTCAGCCGTCGGCCAGCGTGAGCGGGTCGTGCTCGTGGAGGTCGGTAATACCTGGCTGGTGGTTGGCGTGGCGCCAGGCCATGTAACCGCATTGCACAGCATGCCCCGGGGGCACGCCCAGGGTGAACCGGGCCTTTCCATGGAGACGGAAATCGCAGGAACATCCGTCATCAACAGTGGTGCTGGTGAGACTGGCATGGGCAGGGAGTGTGGAGGCCAGGAGGGCATGAACGCGCCTTTTTCCGTCTGGTTCAAGCATCTGTTGGAGAAATGCAGTGGCGAACTTCGCAAATAATCGGGGGATGGAGAGGATGGCGCACAGGGCGCTGAGTGTCCTGCCCGGCCTGCTGGTGCTGGCCGGTCCGGCAATCGCATTCGCGCAGGCTCCAGGTGTGCCTGCATTCACCAGCACGGCAGGTCCGGGCGGGGTTACCAACTATTCGCTGAGCCTGCAGACGCTGCTGCTGCTGACCGCGCTCACGTTTCTGCCGGCGGTGCTGCTGATGATGACGGGGTTCACGCGCATCATCATCGTGCTGTCATTGCTGCGGCAAGCGCTGGGCACACAGTCGTCCCCGCCCAACCAGGTGCTGGTCGGCCTTGCCATGTTCCTCACTTTTTTCGTGATGGGGCCCGTGTTCGACAAGGTATATGAGGAGGCCTACCAACCTTTTGCTGCCAACCGGATCACCATGGATCAGGCATTGGAGAAAGGGTCGGCGCCCCTCAAGGCGTTCATGATGAAACAGACGCGAGAGGCGGATCTGGCGCTGTTCGTAAAGCTCTCCAACAGCCCGCAGTTGAATGGACCTGAGGATGTGCCGCTGCGGGTGCTTGTGCCGGCCTTCGTCACCAGCGAGCTGAAAACCGCGTTCCAGATCGGTTTCGCAATATTCATCCCTTTTCTCATCATCGACATGGTCGTTGCATCAGTGCTCATGTCTATGGGGATGATGATGGTATCACCCGCGCTGGTGGCATTGCCGTTCAAACTCATGCTGTTCGTGCTGGTAGATGGATGGCATTTGCTTGTGGGGTCGCTTGCCGAGAGTTTTTATTGATGGTAAAGACCGCTCGCGGAAACGTGCTGCGGTGAATGGGACGGTTCAAGGACAAGGAAAGAAGGAGAGGGAGAACGCGATGACACCTGAAAGTGTAATGACGATGGGACAGAAAGCCATGGAGATCACCCTCATGGTTTCTGCACCGCTGCTGCTGGCGGCGCTGGCGACCGGGCTGATAGTGAGCATCTTCCAGGCGGCCACGCAGATCAATGAGATGACTCTGTCATTCATTCCCAAGTTTGTCGCATTATTCGCAATGCTTGTGCTCGCCGGGCCGTGGATGCTCTCCGTGATGGTGGACTATATGCGTCAGGTTCTGGAAGGCATTCCCGGCGTGGTGGGGTAGCAGTGTCTCCGCTGCTCATGGCGCCCATTGCATACCCTGCCTATTCCACTTCTCATCGGCAAACGAATCCAGGCGACGCTTGAACGGGTTTTCATAAATGATCACTTTCAGCTCGGTCGATCTCAACACATGGCTGACATCGTTCCTGTGGCCGCTGGCGCGCATCCTGGCATTGCTGGCGGCAGCGCCCGTGCTGGGAAACATGGCTGTGCCTGCGCGAGTGAAGATCGGGCTGGGGGCATTGATCACCCTGATCGTTGCACCGGGAATCGGTCCCATGCCCCGGATCGAACCTGCTTCGCTGCAGGGGTTGCTGATAGTAGGCCAGCAGGTCATGATCGGATTGGCGATGGGCTTTGCCATGCGCCTCATCTTCAGCGGCATCGAAATGGCGGGGGAAGTGGCTGGCCTGCAGATGGGCCTTGGTTTCGCGGCGTTCTTCAGCCCTCAAAGCGATGGCAGCACGCTCGTGGTGGCCCGCTTTCTCGCGTTTTTGGGAACGCTCGTGTTTCTCTCCCTGAATGGACACCTTCTGATGCTTGCCGTGCTGGCGGAAAGCTTCCAGGCATTGCCCATCGTAGCGGAACCGCACGCGACCGATGGCTGGAGAACGCTCGTCGACTGGGGAGCTGTGATCTTCATGGCGGGATTGCAGCTGGCGTTGCCGGTGGTGACGGCATTGCTGATCGTCAATCTCGCGCTGGGTGTTCTCACCCGCGCCGCGCCGCAGCTCAACATTTTTGCGGTCGGTTTCCCCATCACCCTGATGCTGGGGATGGCGGCATTGATGCTGTCGTTGCCTTACTTTGCTCCCGTGATCGAGCGATTGATCATGGATGCCCTGGATACCATGCGCAATATCGCCGGCGGGGCCCGCCCCGTTTCCCTGCTGCCGGGAAACTGATCCGGTCTGCAGGTTCCCGCGGCAGCTCACTCAGTTCGCGGTGACGAGGGGGTTTCAGCCGATCCTGATCGCCAGCATGGAGATCGAACCACCGTCGAATCCCTCTACCGGAAAACTGATCGGCTCGTTTTCCCGCCTCTGGGCAAGCACGTAGAGAAATGGAAGATAGTGGTCGGGGGTGGGGGCCGATAACAATGCGTCCCGACCCAGTTTTTCGTAGGCCACGAGCGGCTCGGCATCATCCGCCTCCAGGTTTTTCCGTATCGTATTTTCGAAGCGGATAGCCCAGTCGAACGGCTTCGTATCATGCTTTCCCCATGAATACGCATGGAGGTTGTGCACGACGTTGCCACTGCCGAGTATGAGCACTCCCTGCTCACGCAGGGGCGCGAGCAGGCGGGCTGTTTCGTAATGCCAGGCAGCTTCGCGGGTCTCGTCTATACTTAACTGAACGACCGGGATATCGGCATCCGGAAACATGTGAACGAGAACCGACCAGGTGCCGTGATCCAGGCCCCACTGTGTGTCCATGACGGCATCCGGCCCCAGCAGATCGGCGATCTCCGCTGAAAGCTGGGCAGACCCTGGTGCGGGATACTCGACCTGGTAGAGCTTCGGAGGGAAACCGCCGAAATCGTGAATGGTGCGGGGCCTTTGCATGGCGGTAAGGGCTGTCTTCGGCACATACCAGTGTGCCGATATGCAAAGGATCGCGCTGGGCCTGGCCGGCAGCGCCGCCGCCATGTCCGACCACCCCTCGGTATAGCGGTTATGGGACAGGGCATTCAGCGGATTGCCATGGCCGACGAATATTGCAGGCAAAGAGATTGCAGAGGAGGGCATTGCTAAAAAAATGGGAATGGCGTGCGGCCATGGCGACGGATCGGACGATCCGGGGAATGACGTTCGACCCTTGGGGTTTGCGCGATCAGACGGGTTCCTTGAAATGGATTATCGCACGGTCCCTTCTGGGTCGCGGTGTTTCGTTCCCGCTCATCCACGGCTGCTGCTTGCTGGCCTGAAAATGTTGATGTCTCTTTTGCCGGAATGTTGCTGATCTGTGATCGAACGAAGCAAAAGCGATGCTGAATAGCTCCTGATCCTGGTGTTCTTTCATTTTTGGGTCCTGAAGAAACAATACAACAAGAGAATAAGTCTTGCAAGTCGCTAAGGTAAAATAGAATTTTTACAATAGTATGAAGAACGTAATATTTTTTCCGTTATAGGAGTCATTGTGCATTCTGACCAGGAAATCATTTCCTGTTTGTGCGCCACCGAACAGAAATCGCGAGCAGAATATGGCACCTTCCACAACGATTGTCGCAGTCTTTCCTGATGACTGGAACCCAGAACGATTAAGAAGGCCAGTATGAGAAGGCAGGCTGTTTGCGGCCGTTCGCTCGCGTATTTCGTTGGTAATTTCAGGTTTTCCCGGGCTATGTCGAGCCTGGTCTCAGTTTTATGAAGAACACAACGAACTCGCGTTTCGCTCCTGATTTTCATCGATCCGTCGAGGCCAGCGAGCCCTGGCACAAATCGCGCAGATTCAGCATATTCGGCGTCGTATTTCTGACCAGCGCTGCCATCAGCCTGGCATACATCTATAGCCAGCCCCCCATCTATCGCAGCAGCGCCACGCTGCTGACTTCGGCCATGACGGCCATAGACCGCGAGAGCAGCGATGCGGATATCCAGCATGTTGCCATCCAGCGGCAGATTCTGCTGGGCCAGGAACTGGCGGACGAAACATTAGCCAGGCTCAAAACTTCATCTGGTGACAACACAGCCCTCAGGCTTACCGCATCCGGTATCCGGGACCTCCTGCACGTTGAGCCGGTTGAAGAGACCAATCTGGTCGAACTGGCCGCGGAGGGCTCCGATCCGGAATTTTTGCCGAGGGTCATCAATACCTGGGTAGAGGTCTACCTGAATGCACGAAGCGAAGAAGTCAGGAAATTGACCAGCGATACGGAGCGTATCGTCGCAGATGAATTGAGCGGCCTGGCCGAGAAAGTCGAGTCGGCGCGAGCTGCGCTCGAAACATTCAGGGAAAACAACGATATTCTGTCGACGGAACGCGAAGAAAACGAGGCGGCGGCCCGTCTCAGGGGCCTGAATGAATCGCTCAACAAAGCCAGCGAGGATGAAGTCAAGGCGCGGGCCAGCCTGGAAGCGGTCAAAGCGGCCATTGCCAGGGGAAAGGCGGTGGTTCCCGAAGATGAGAAAGGAAGCGTGCTCGAGCTTGAAAAGCGGCTGCAGGAGCTGCGCGAAAAACTTGCCGAGTTCGATAAGAAATTTACCCGCGACTATCTCGACCTGCAACCCGATCTGAGGATGCTTCCCGAACAGATAAAGGAACTGGAAGCCGCCGTAGGCGAAAAGCACATGCATGGCAGAAACGTGGTCATGACCGAGGCAGAGATGAATTACGCAGCGGCCCAGCAGACGGTTCGGGAGATTCGTGCCCAGTTGGGCGACCACAAGAAGCAGGCATCGGCATTCACGGCAAAATTTGCAAAACACGATGCTTTGAAAAATGATCTGGAGAGTCTCGAAAAGCTTTATCGCGAGACCCAGGACAGGCTGGTGCAAGTCAAAACCGGCCGCAAGGACAAATATCCACAGGTCACTGTCATCAGCAGCGCATACGAGCCAACCGAGCCGATCCGGCCGAATTACGGCCAGGAAGCGCTGATTGCAATTGCGGGTTCCGTGCTGCTGGGATTATTCACCGTATGGGCTTTCGAGTATCTGACCCAGAAGAAAGCGCATCCTCCGTCCATAGCGGTGTTCGGGGTGCCTGGATATTCTCCTTACGACCCGGGGCCCGGCCTGATCGATCATACCCGCGCTTCACTCGATAGCGCTGTAGTGCCGCCGCTGGAACAGAAACCGGTTCATGCTCTGATAAACAAAAGCGGCCACCGGGAGCTTTCCAGTCATCAATTGAGATCACTCATCAATGCGTCGAACCTGAAAGGAAAACAGTTGATCGGGCTGTTGCTGAGCGGCCTGACCGTTGATGAAGCTGCCACTCTTACCGAGGACAGGATCGATCTGAATGCACCGGCTATCCACCTTGCGGGAAATCCGCCGAGAATCATTCCATTGAGCGCCTGGCTGAAATCCCTGGTCGAACGTTCCGGCGGTCGTATGGTGTGGGATCCGGAGGATGAAGGGACCCGCGTTGATCTATCCGCGGCACTGGTATGCGCGGCAGTCGATTCCGGCCTGCCCGATCCTCATGAAATCACTGCCGATACGATTCGCCATAGCTACATCGCTTATCTGGTGCGCCAGGGGCTACGGCTCGCGGATCTCGAGCATGTGACAGGCCGGCTCGATCCAGCGGCGATTTCCAGTTACCAGGCCTACTCCCCTCCTCAGCACGGCCGTCCCCTCACGGAAATAGAACTGCTTCACCCGGCATTGATGAATCTGGCCTGAGCCGCGATCGGCTTGCGATCACAGCCTTTCCGGAATTCAGGCGGCAGTGGTCACCGGTCCGTGGTCGTCGCAGTGGTCGCCGTGGGGATAGTGGAGGTGTCCGTCGACCAGGTAGTCGACATGCTCCCCATGCGGTACCGCTTCATGACCGCAATCCGGTCCGTGCACATGTTCTCCCGCGTGCCCCCCGCACCGGTGCCCGGGCGTGCAGGTTTCCGGGTTGTCCGCGGTCACGGGGATGACATGTTCATCGATATGGCCGTCATGCGGATGATGCAGGTGGCCATCATGCAGATAACAGACATGATCGTCATGCACGATGCCCGTATGGCCGCATTCGGGTCCGTGTGGATGGGTATGATTTTCGTGCTGCTTCAGGTTACAATTGGTCATCGTCGCTCTCTCCGCAAGAAAATGAATTAATCCATCATAGACGCTGCGAACAGGAAAGAAAGAATACGATCAAGCTATCCCGTGCGGCTCCATAATCGGCCGAGGCTGCAGAGGCCCGGTCGTGTCGTATGCCATCCCCGGCGATTCATCTACACGTTCGACCGTTCCTGTCATGCGCAGTTCCTGCCCGGGCTGTGCCGGTGCAGCGTGCGCAGACAACATCAGTTCCTGTTTCAGCTTGCCCTGTTCGTGTCCGGCATCCGGTATTGACGAGACCGGATGCCGGAAGATCATGTTCGGTTAAAAGGAGATTTCGCATGGAAATGACAGCGCACTATAAGAAAGCCTATACGCACCACGCCCAGTTGCAGGGAAATCTGACCATAGTGGGTTTCGGCAGTGTGGGGCAGGCTTTGATGACGCTGTTATTCCGTAATATCGAGGTGCGGCCCGAACAGGTGAGGATTATTTCGGCCGATGGAAAAGGTGAGGATATCGCGCGCGAGTTCGGCGTTGCTTATACGCCTTGCGTCCTCACGGAGGAAAATTACCTTGTGGTGCTCGAGTCATGCCTGCGTGAGGGAGATTTCCTGCTCAACCTCTCGGTGGATGTTTCCAGCCTCGCCCTGATGGAGCTGTGCTGGCAGCGAGGCGTCCTCTATCTCGACACCTGTACCGAGCCCTGGTCCGGCGGTTATACCGACCGGTCCGTTCCGGTATCGATGCGTTCCAATTACGGGCTGCGCGAGAAAGCGCTTGCCTTCGGCCGGGAAAGACGGGCGGGGCCTACCGCACTTCTGGCCCATGGAGCCAACCCGGGCCTGATTTCAACTTTCGTCAAGCAGGCACTGCTTAATGTCGCTGCCGATACCGGTATGACGGTAAAAAAGCCGGCGGGTCGCAGCGAGTGGGCAAGCCTTGCTTCCCATCTTGGAATAAGGACGATTCATATCGCAGAGCGGGATACGCAGGTTGCGGCACAGTGTAAGCAGCGCGACGAATTCGTCAACACCTGGTCGGTTGACGGTTTCGTCGGGGAAAGCCTGCAACCCTCCGAGCTGGGGTGGGGGACGCATGAACGCCATTGGCCCGCCGATGCAGCCCGGCATGATTCCGGCTGTGATGCCGCGATTTATCTCAACCGGCCCGGTGCAATGACACGCGTACGGAGCTGGACACCTCTCTTTGGTCCCTACCATGGTTTTCTCATTACCCATGGGGAATCCATTTCCATCGCGGATCATCTGACGCTGAAGGATCCGAAAGATAATGGAAAGGTGATATATCGCCCGAC
>CAZYYR010000032.1:7194-16245 GCA_964651465.1 uncultured Nitrosospira sp. | reverse complement strand
CGGAGGAAAGCACGCGGAATGAGCGCGTCATGAACGGGTAGTAGAGCCCACGTCTGGAAGCCATGTCTGCGCCATGCCTGAAATGGCCGTCAGCAGAAACAGCTTTCGGACAGGCTGTATGGAAACGGGCATATAAGATGCAATCGAGCATTCAATGATATCGCTGGTTTCCAAGCCGGTGGTGCGAGGAATTCCCTGCAGCGAATGTGTTCAGGCCAGATGGCTTCGATCTCCTCGGGATGTGGCATAATATTTTTTTTGCAAAATTCAGGAGAAGCTGCAAGTGCGCACTAAAAAAACCGTAATTTCCCTCGCTGCAGGTTCCGCCATTGCGGCAACGCTGGCTGCCACCCCGCTCGTCCTGGCGGCAGAGAATCCTTTTTCCCTCCAGTCGCTGGGAAGCAAGGGTTACATGGTGATGGCCTACGCCGACAGGGTGGATCCGAATAAGTACGGCGGCAGCGGCAAGTCCGCCGAGGGGCGCTGCGGTATGTCGAGGCTCGATGCCGACAAGGACGGCAAGGTGACCAAGCAGGAATTTCTAAAATATCACGAAAGCGTTTTCGACCAGATCGATGCCAACAAGGATGGCGCGGTTGATCAGCTAGAAGCTGATGGCTTTGGGAAATCCCAGTCACCCGCCACACCGGCTGCCCCCGGTACGGCACCGCATGCGGGAACAAAAAAATAGTTTTACCCGTTTTGAAATCCTTGGGTCGGGCAAACGTTGGATTGGGGTTTCGGAGGGAGTTGATTCCCGAACTGATAACTTCCGTTCCCGCCGGCATCGATTTCTTCGAAATGGCGCCGGAGAACTGGATCGATCTGGGCGGCGCACGGGGCAGGGACTTGCGCATGTTCACCGAGCGCTACCCATTCGTGTGCCACGGCCTCTCGCTCTCCATTGGCAGTCCGGCCCCGCTGGATGAATCATTGCTGCGAAAGATCCGGATGTTTCTGGACCAGCATCAGGTCGCCCTTTATACGGAGCACCTCTCGTACTGTTCAGATGACGGACATTTATATGATCTGTTCCCAATCCCATTCACCGAGGAAGCAGTAAAATACGTCGCGGCGCGCGTTCGCCGTGCCCAGGACATCCTCGAGCGCCGGATCGCGCTGGAAAACGCTTCATTCTACGTGTGGGCGCCGATCAACGAGATGAGTGAAGCCGACTTCATCCGTGCCGTACTGGCCGAGGCTGACTGCGACCTGCATCTCGACGTCAATAATGTCTACGTAAACAGCGTCAATCATGCCTACGATGCGGTGGAATTCATCCGCTCGATGCCTTCGGAGCGTATCGTCTACCTGCACATGGCGGGGCATCACAAGGAAGCGGACGATCTGATCATCGATACGCACGGCGCGGATGTGACCGACCCGGTATGGTCGCTGCTCGACCATACCTATGGCATGCATGGCGTGGCGCCGACCTTGCTGGAGCGCGATTTCAATATACCTCCTCTCCCCGAACTCATGCGCGAGGTCGAACGGATCGGCCTGATCCAGGGCCGGCATGACGATAGCTCATTTCATGCCGCTTCCTGAATTTCAGCGCTTCCAGCATGCTTTTACGGCACATATTCGCAACCCGAAGGACAATCCCCGTCCGCGTGGCGTAGAAGCACGCCGCATGCGCATATACAAGCGGCTGGTCTACAGTAATCTCGAGAGTTTTCTGCTGGCCTGCTTTCCGGTGCTCAATAAGGTACTGGGAAAGCGGCGATGGGAGCGGCTGGTGCGTCATTTTCTCGCCGTACATCACAGCCATTCCCCTTACTTTCGCCGGATACCAGAGGAGTTTATCCAGTTCCTGCAGGGCCAGAAACTCCTGCCGGCGGAATACCCCGGATTCGTCCTGGAGCTCGCGCATTATGAATGGATAGAACTGGCGCTTTCAGTTTCAACCCAGGAGATCGATTGGGAAGGTATCGTCCGGGAAGGCAGCCTGCTCGAGCGGTATCCCGTTCTGAACCCCGTACTCGCCAACCTTCGTTACAGCTGGCCTGTCCATCGCATAGCGCCGCGCACCCGGGTCGTCCGGGCGGAAACCTGGCTGCTGGTATTCCGCGACGGTGATGAGATCCGGTTTATGGAGATCAATGCCTTCACCTCCCGCCTGCTTGCCCTCCTGGAGACAGCCGATACTACAGGCCAGGCAGCACTTGAAATCATCATTGCTGAAAGCGGCCATCCAGCGCCGGAAGTCGTCATTCGGGGGGGACTGGAAGTCATGCGCGATTTGCAGGCGCGCGGTGTTCTCCTCGGGGTCGCGAAATAGCGCGGCATTCCACGATATTCCGGGACTGGTCGCTTCTTCGCAGAGCAGCCATTCCGAATCTTTTTTCCTGTGCCTGATCCTGTATGAAGCATACTTATCCAGATCCGGAGAATTTTTCCGGGCCCACCCTTGCACACTATGAGCAGCGCTCGGAAGCGTTCTGGATGGGCACAAAGGATCATGACGTCAGTCAGAATATCGCGGCGATATTACAGCACATCAATGGCATCCCACCCTTCAGGATACTGGATTTCGGCTGTGGTCCAGGCCGCGACCTGCGGGCATTTACCCTGCTTGGGCATACGGCAGTGGGACTGGATGGTGCCGGGCGTTTTGTGGAGATGGCTCGCAGACACAGCGGTTGCGAAGTATGGCATCAGGATTTTCTCAAGCTCGATCTGCCCGGCAGGGCTTTCGACGGTATATTTGCCAATGCCTCCCTGTTCCATATCCCAGTGCGCGAACTGCCCCGGGTATTGAAGGAGCTCAGGGGAACCCTCGAGCCAGGCGGAGTATTGTTCAGCTCCAATCCCCGGGGAAGCAATGAAGAAGGATGGAATCAGGGGCGTTATGGCGTGTACCATGATCTGGAAAGCTGGAGGCGCTACATGACCGGCGCGGGCTTCACCGAAATAACGCATTATTACCGCCCTGATGGCCTGCCGCGCGAACAGCAGCCCTGGCTGGCCAGCGTGTGGCGTAAAGCAGGCGCATAGGACCGGCAAGTCCTTGCGATTCCGGTCATGACCGTGCAGCAGGACGTCATCGTAATCGGCGCGGGTGCCGCGGGAATGATGTGTGCAATCGAGGCCGGAAAGCGTGGACGCTCGGTCCTGCTTCTGGATCATTCAAGCAAGCTGGCAGAAAAAATCCGTATCTCGGGTGGCGGAAGATGCAACTTCACTAATCTCCATGCCACACCGGAACATTTCCTCTCGCAGAATCCTCATTTCTGCCGGTCGGCACTGGCCCGCTTTCCTCCCCAGAAATTTATCGAACTGGTGGAAAAGCATCGCATCCCCTATCACGAAAAGAAACTGGGCCAGCTATTCTGCAATGGAAGCGCCCGCCAGATCATAGACATGTTGCGCCAGGAATGCGATGCGGCGAAGGTCGCCTGGCAAATGCCGTGCCGGATACACAGTGTAAACCGAGGCGGTGCAGGGTTTATGCTCAGCACCGATCACGGCATATTTACCACTCAAGCGCTGGTGATCGCGACGGGAGGCTTATCCATTCCAAAAATTGGTGCGAGTCCTTTCGGCTACCGTCTGGCGGAGCAATTCGGAATCGCGGTTACACCCGTGCGACCCGCGCTGGTTCCGCTGACCCTTGCCCCGGAACAGATTGACAGCTTTGGTGGACTTGCCGGGATCAGTATCGACGCGTGGGTAGCCTGCAACGGAAGTCGCTTTCGCGAAAATCTCCTGCTCACTCATCGCGGCCTGAGCGGTCCGGCTATACTGCAGGTATCTTCCTACTGGAAACCGGGGTTGTCGATACACGTCGACCTGTTGCCGGATTTCGATGCGGCCGCCTGGTTGTTAAGTCATAGGCAAAGTGCAGCGCTGCTCTCGAATCTTCTGGCGCAATATCTCCCGCGGCGGTTTATGGGCACCTGGATCAAAGGCATCATGCACGGTCATCCGGAATTGGCTGTAAGCCGATACAGCGACAAAATGCTGAAGGAAATTGCCGCACAGCTTCATGACTGGCGAATCGTACCTCGGGATACGGCTGGATACGACAAGGCAGAGGTCACGCTTGGCGGCGTAGATACCCGAGAACTGTCGTCCCGCACCATGGAAGCCAGGAAAGTGCCCGGACTTTATTTCATAGGTGAGGTTGTGGATGTAACCGGACAGCTGGGCGGATTCAATTTTCAGTGGGCCTGGGCATCCGGGCATGCGGCAGGGCAGTTCGTGTAACGTGCAACAGTTTGTGTTTAGGAAGCGCTGAATAAATCTCCGCTGGCGCGACTCGATTCAGTCCACGTCTATCAGAGCACGTAGCGCGCCAGATCCTCGCTCTGTGCCAGGCTACTGAGCCGGGCGTCCACATAGGCCGCGTCAACCAGTACGCCATCCCCCCGATGCTGTTCGGCATCGAAGGAAATTTCCTCCAGAAGCTTTTCCATCGCGGTGTAGAGGCGCCTCGCGCCGATGTTCTCGGTTCTTTCGTTGACCGCAAAGGCGATCTCCGCCAGCCGCCTTACCGCGTCGGGGGTAAAGTCCAGCTTGACACCTTCCGTTTCCAGGAGGGCTTCGTATTGCCGTGTCAGGCACGCATCCGTATTGGTGAGGATCTGCACGAAATCGTCGGCGCTCAGGCTGGTGAGTTCGACGCGAATAGGGAAGCGTCCCTGCAATTCGGGGATGAGGTCGGATGGCTTGGCGAGATGAAATGCACCGCTGGCAATAAACAGAATATGATCGGTCTTGATCATGCCGTACTTGGTGGAGATGGTGGTGCCTTCCACCAGGGGCAGCAGGTCGCGCTGGACGCCCTGACGGGATACATCTGCGCTGGAAGTATCCGACCGGCTGGTGATCTTGTCGATCTCATCCAGGAAAACGATGCCATTCTGCTCGACATTCTGCACGGCATGAAGCTTCAATTCCTCGTCGTTGACCAGCTTGGAGGCTTCTTCATCGACCAGCAGCTTCATCGCCTCGCGTATCCTCAGCTTCCGCGTCCTTTTTCTCTCCCCGCCCAGATTCTGGAACATGCCCTGGATCTGGGTCGTCAACTCCTCCATTCCCGGGGGCGCAAAAATCTCCATGTGGGTATGCGGCGTCGCGACGTCGATTTCGATCTCCTTGTCGTCGAGTTCACCTTCGCGCAGCCTCTTCCGGAATTTCTGGCGGGTGGCGCTTTCCCCCTCCCCGGCTTCCGGCTGGAAACCCAGTTCCCTTGCGGGTGGCAGCAGCACATCCAGGATACGCTCCTCGGCATGATCTTCCGCGCGGGCGCGCATCTTTTGCGTTTCCCGCTCACGAGACTGCTTGACGGCGGCTTCCACCAGATCGCGGATAATGGAATCCACATCGCGACCTACGTAACCCACCTCGGTGAATTTGGTCGCTTCCACCTTGATGAAGGGCGCATCGGCAAGTTTTGCCAGCCGTCGCGCAATCTCGGTCTTGCCGACACCCGTCGGGCCGATCATGAGAATATTCTTCGGCGTAATCTCCTGCCGCAGAGGCTCCATGACCTGCTGCCTCCGCCATCGATTTCTCAGGGCAATGGCCACCGAGCGTTTCGCGGCGTCCTGACCGATGATATGTTTGTCCAGTTCCTGGACGATTTCGCGCGGTGTCAGTTGAGACATGATTGAGGTTCGATAATGGATGGCAAGAGGGAAAATCGAAAAGGGCAAAGTTCCGGTTGAAACTCGCTCATCAGAAGGGCGTCACATTTTTTCCGCCATCATCAGCGCGCATCGTCCGCGATTCATGTTTCCTACACTACTCCAGAACTTCGATGACATGGTTCTGATTGGTGTAGATGCACAGATCGCCTGCAATGGACAGCGACTTCTTGACGATTTCCAGTGGTCCCAGATCGGTATTCTCCAGGAGTGCGCGCGCGGCGGAGTGCGCGTAGCTGCCACCGCTGCCGATCGCGGCAAGGCCGAACTCCGGCTCGATCACATCGCCTGCACCCGTCACGATGAGGGTCGTCGATGGGTCCGCCACGACCAGCATGGCTTCCAGTCTCCGGAGAATGCGATCCGTGCGCCAGTCCTTTGCCAATTCCACCGCTGAACGCATGAGGTGGCCCTGGTGTTTTTCGAGCTTTCCTTCAAAGCGCTCGAACAAGGTAAAGGCGTCCGCCGTTCCTCCGGCGAATCCGGCGAGAATCCTGTCATGGTAGAGCCTGCGTACTTTGCGGGCGCTCGACTTGGCCACCACGGCACCCAAGGTGACTTGCCCATCCCCTCCCAGGGCCACGTGGTTTCCGCGTCGTGCGGAGAGTATGGTTGTTCCGTGATATTCGGGCATAAGATGTGCGTGAGACGATCTGGATCGGGAATTATAACGCTGATTCGACGATAAAATCCAAAGTATGAGAGCGGCTTACTTGGGGCCCCCATCGTTGCCCTGCTTCTTCCGGGCGCGCGGATGCGCCGCATCGTAGACCTTGGACAAGTGCTGGAAATCCAGGTGGGTATAAACCTGGGTGGTACTGATGCTGGCGTGCCCCAGCATTTCCTGGACGGCGCGCAGATCGCCGCTGGATTGCAGCACGTGCGAAGCAAAGGAGTGCCTCAGCACGTGAGGATGGATGCGAGTACGGATGCCCTGCCGTATTGCCTGGATTTTCAGGCGCTGATCGATCGATCGATGGCTGATGTTTTTCCCGTGCCGGGAAAGGAATAACGCGGTTTCACCGGGTCTTGCCAGCGTTCCACGTTGTTTCAGCCAGGCACCTACAGCCTGGTTTGCCTTGCTGCCCAGGGGCACAATGCGGGTTTTCGCACCCTTGCCCGTCACGCGCACCGTGCCGTCCGAGAGGTTCACGTCCCCGGGCTTCAGGATTGCCAGCTCCGCGAGCCGCAGCCCCGAGGAATAGCACAGCTCGAGCATGGCCTTGTCGCGTAATGCCAGAAGATCATCCAAAGGTTCGAAGTCAAGCAATTTCGCCGCCTCATCCGGGGATAACGTATTCGGCAAGGTTTTCGCGGCCTTGGGTGCGCGGAGTCCGGCACAGGGATTATGCCCGCAACCGTGATTCCGCGTCAGGTACCGGTAAAGCCCGCGCCATGCCGACAGCATTCTCGCCAGGCTTTTGCCGGAGTACCCCTTTCCGTGAAGATGAGCGACGAAGCGGCGAATGTGATGGATTTGTAGCTGGTCTAGGGGGGTTCCATCCGCAAGGCTCAGGAGGATCCCGATATCGCGGGCGTAATTTTTGCAGGTCAGCGGTGAAAGGCGCCGCGCATGGGCGAGATGATCGAGATAGCGCGATACAGGCTCAGTTTGACCGGGGCCGGGGGTCATGGCGGCACGTCCCGAATTCTATTCTCGTCCATATGGAAATGCCGCAATGCGGCACTGACGAGCTCCCCCAGCCTGGTCAGATAGATGATGCCCATCTCCGGATAGAACCGGTGCGGGTCCTCGCTTCCCATTACGAGCAGGCCGAGGGTGTGTTCGGCGCGCAAGGCCACCATTGCGAACGATCGCAACCGTGCCGCATCTTCTCCGAACCAGTTCCTGATCTCATCCAGGATATGCGGCCCGCAGTATGGATGTGCCAGGTCTTCAGCGAGACCGTGGATATCCGTGCTGGTGGGGGAGAGTTCGGGCAGCGTCGTATCTTCACCTGTGACGTTCCACAGTCGCAGCGCCACATGGGGAATGGAAAGGTGCTCGCCCAGATTGAACTTCAAGCCGTGAACAAGACTGCGCAGGCGCGTGAAGGTTAGTAGCGCAACGGCCAGGCGGTGCATTTTCTCGGCAAGCGCTCCGTTCTCCTCGCCAAACCGGATCAATTCGGCAAGTTTATTCTGCAAGGTACGGTTCCTGTCCCGCAGCGCAATGATCTGGCGTTCGCTGATGGGAATGGCGCCGTTACCATGGAGATGAGGGAGCTGAATATCGACCAGTATTTCGGCATATTCATCAAAAAACTCCGGATGTTCCCGCAGGTACCGGGCTACTGCTTCCGAACTGGGTTCCATATCTTTCCCTCTGGGGTTATAAGTCGATCTCTCCGTCAAAGACTGCCGTCGCCGGGCCTGTCATCCATACGGGGTGATCGTCCCCTTCCCAGCGTATGATCAGATCTCCGCAGCCAAAGCTGACCGTCACAGGCGAATCCAGCAGGCCGCGCCGCATGCCCGATACAGCAGCTGCGCATGCTCCCGTGCCGCAAGCAAGGGTTTCTCCCGCACCGCGCTCGAAGACGCGCAGCCGGATATGGTGACGATCGAGCACCTGCATGTAGCCCGCATTTACCCGCCGGGGAAAACGCGGATGATGCTCGATGAACGGGCCTTCGGTGGATACCGGCGCATGATCGACATCCGGTACGACCTGCACCGCATGAGGGTTGCCCATCGACAGGGCGCTGATTTCGACCTGCGTGGTGCCGATATCGAGTAAATAGGTCAGCGCATGCTGTTCCGCGACGAACGGAATATCGGCAGGCTCGAATTTCGGTGCCCCCATATCGACGGTGACCTCGCCGTTGGACTCCAGCCGGGGGACGATCATGCCTCCCAGCGTTTCCACGCGGATTTCACGCTTGTCCGCCATCCCCCGGTCATGCACATAGCGAACGAAGCAGCGCGCCCCGTTGCCGCACTGCTCCACCTCGCCGCCATCCGCGTTGAAAATGCGATAGCGAAAATCCGCTTCGCCTTCGGGTGGTTCGATCAGCAGGACCTGATCGCAGCCGATCCCCAGATGGCGGTCTGCCAGCCGGCGCAGCTGTTTCATGTCGAGCGAGACTGCCTGGTTTACAGCATCGATGACAACGAAATCGTTGCCTAGGCCGTGCATCTTGGTGAACTTGAGCCTCATGGACGGAATCGGATATAGGGTAAGCTCATGCAAGGGAAGCGCTGAACAAATCCTCGCTTCGCGTTTCCGTTAAAACCGGGATGATCATAAGGATAAGGCGCGCGACTCCGGTCGTAGCCGGGACTACGATGCCAAGGAGCGCAACGCAATGGCGCCCCGGAGCGCCGCCCGAGGGCACCCGCAAAGCGGGGATCGGGCAGCGGGCGTCTGCATCCCGCTGCGGGGTTGCATCTTCTT
>CAZYYR010000032.1:0-7094 GCA_964651465.1 uncultured Nitrosospira sp. | reverse complement strand
ATGCACGATTCGTCTTCTTAATACACACTTCCCGCTTAATTTGGTATTCTACAGACCTTTTAGAGACTAAAGCAGGCCGGACCCATGAGCGAATATCTTTTTACTTCAGAATCCGTGGCTGAAGGGCATCCCGACAAGGTGGCCGATCAGATTTCCGATTCAGTCCTGGATGCCATCCTGGAGCAGGACCCAAGCGCGCGGGTCGCCTGCGAAACGCTGTGCAGTACCGGCCTGATCGTCATGTCCGGCGAAATCACCACCAGGGCCAATGTCGACTATATGCAGATCGCACGGGCTACAGTCAAGGACATCGGTTACAACAGCTCCGATATCGGCTTCGATTACCGGACCTGTGCAGTGTTGACCGCGTTCAACAAGCAGTCGCCGGATATTGCGCAGGGCGTCAATCGCACCGAGGAAGAGGAAATGGATCAGGGTGCGGGCGACCAGGGGCTCATGTTCGGGTATGCCTGCGACGAGACGCCGCAATTGATGCCCATGCCCATCTACTATGCGCATCGTCTCATGGAGCGGCAGGCTGAGCTGAGAAAAGATGGCCGTCTCCCATGGCTGCGTCCGGATGCGAAGTCGCAGGTTTCCGTCCGTTATCTGGATGGCAAGCCGCAGCAGATCGAGACGGTGGTGATTTCCACCCAGCACCATCCGGATGTCTCGCACGCACAGCTGAGCGAAGCGGTGATCGAGGAAATCATCAAACCGGTATTGCCGAAAGCATTCCTCAACGGCCAGACGCGTTATCTCATCAATCCCACGGGACGTTTCGTCGTGGGCGGCCCGATGGGGGACTGCGGTCTGACCGGCCGCAAAATCATCGTGGACAGCTACGGTGGCACGGCGCATCACGGGGGTGGTGCATTCTCGGGCAAGGATCCGTCCAAGGTCGATCGCTCCGCGGCCTATGCCGGGCGCTATGTAGCCAAGAATATCGTTGCCGCCGGTATTGCCAGCAGATGCGAAATACAGATGGCCTATGCCATCGGAGTGGCGCGACCAGTCTCGCTGATGGTCGATACCTTCGGAACGGGGAAAATACCCGACGACAAAATCGTGGAGCTGATCGAACGCCATTTCGACCTGCGTCCCCGCGGCATTATTCAGAGCCTGAACCTGCTGCGTCCGGTTTACCGGAAAACCGCTGCCTACGGGCATTTCGGACGGGATGAACCGGAGTTCACCTGGGAAGCCACCGACAAGGCGGCTCAACTGCGTGCCGAGGCGGGGATCAGCTCTGCGGCAGAGGTGGAGCCGGTCAGTCTGCGGGCGTAAGCTTTTATCCTTTACTTTCTTCAATCCCTTCCACGCCGAGGAGCGCTGCAACGGGCATGATCCCGCGAGGCTCGGCTGGGAAGAATCGTAACAACGGCGCTCGTTCATCTTCAGGAGATCATCCATGAACGCTGTGCTCAACACGGGTACCGCATCCGCCCTTGCGGGTTCTCATTTTACCGACTATCGTGTTGCCGACCTGTCCCTGGCGGACTGGGGTCGCAAGGAAATCGCCATCGCAGAAACCGAGATGCCCGGGTTGATGGCGGTGCGCGAAGAGTATGCTGGCGCCAGCCCCCTGGCGGGCGCGCGTATTGCCGGTTCATTGCACATGACCATACAGACTGCCGTCCTGATCGAAACATTGATCAAGTTGGGGGCGCAGGTGCGGTGGGTTTCGTGCAACATTTACTCGACCCAGGATCACGCCGCCGCGGCGATCGCGGCAGGGAACATCCCGGTGTTTGCCTACAAGGGCGAATCGCTAGAAGAATACTGGGACTTCACCCATCGTATTTTCGAATGGCCGGACGATGCGACGGGTCAGGAGAACGGGCCCAACATGATTCTGGACGATGGCGGCGATGCGACGCTGCTTGTCATCCTGGGCAGCAAGGCCGAAAAAGATCCTTCCCTCGTTGCCAACCCCACCAATGAGGAAGAAGAGGTATTGTTCGCCGCCATCCGCAAAAGGCTGGCCACGCACCCCGGCTGGTATTCCAGCAAGCTGGCGGGCATCCGTGGTGTAACGGAAGAAACCACGACAGGTGTTCATCGCTTGTATGAGATGCAGAAAAAAGGCGAATTGCCATTCCCGGCATTCAACGTCAATGATTCTGTCACCAAGTCCAAGTTCGACAATCTCTACGGTTGTCGCGAGTCGCTGGTCGATGGGATCAAGCGGGCGACCGACGTCATGATCGCCGGCAAGATCGCGCTGGTGTGCGGTTACGGCGATGTCGGCAAGGGTTGTGCCCAATCGCTTCGCGGGCTGGGCGCCACCGTGTGGATTACCGAGATCGATCCCATCTGTGCCCTGCAGGCGGCAATGGAAGGCTATCGGGTCGTGACCATGGATGAAGTCTGCGATCAGGTGGATATTTTTGTCACGGCCACCGGCAACCTGCGGGTGATCGCCCACGATCATATGCTGAGAATGAAGGACCAGGCGATCGTCTGCAACATCGGGCACTTCGATTCAGAAATCGACATTGCGTCGGTGCAGAAATACCAGTGGGAAAACATCAAGCCGCAGGTGGACCATGTAATTTTCCCGACCGGCCGGCGCATCATCGTGCTGGCAAAAGGACGGCTTGTCAATCTGGGATGCGCCACGGGTCATCCGTCATTTGTCATGTCCAGTTCGTTCACGAACCAGGTACTTGCGCAAATGGAGCTGTGGCAGAACGGTGACCGTTATGAAAAAAACGTCTATGTACTGCCCAAGCACCTGGACGAAAAAGTGGCGCGCCTGCATTTGCAAAAGCTGGGCGCCCGGCTGACCGAACTTACCCAGGAACAGGCCAACTACCTGAACCTGGATAAGGACGGACCGTACAAGCCGGCGATGTACCGCTACTGATTCCCAGATACCGGCGCGGGCAGGGCTTCAGGCTTGAGCAGCCTTTGGCCTGTCTCCGCGCCCTGCTGGTGCGGAGCGCAAAGGATGATGGGCAAACGGAAGTCGGTAGTGCTCTACTAACGGTCATGCCGCCAACCTGTTCAGGTCTATTCCAACCGCATTCTATGTATTGATGGGTCGATCCCCGCTAATGGCGCAGTCCATGAAGGGCTGGGGGACAAATCCGTGTAAATGCCGGGTCAGCAAAGATGGAATCACAGAAAAAGTTTGCTCCCACTTTCAGCTTCGAGTTTTTTCCGCCGCAGACCCCCGAGGGTGTGGAAAAATTGCGTGCCACCCGAAGACAACTGGCGCAGCTCAAGCCGAAATTCTTTTCAGTCACCTTCGGTGCGGGCGGATCGACGCGCGACCGTACCCTGGAAATGGTATTAGAAATCCAGGCAGAGGGATATGTGGCGGCACCCCATCTTTCGTGCATAGGGGCGACCCGCGAAAATATCCGGAGCATGCTTCAGAAATATCGCGATAGCGGCATCCGGCACCTGGTTGCGCTGAGGGGGGACCTGCCTTCGGGCATGGCCCAGGGGGGAGAGTTTCGCTACGCCAACGAGCTTGTTACTTTCATCCGCGAGGAATTCGGGAAGACGTTTCATATCGATGTCGCCTCCTATCCGGAATATCACCCTCAGGCAGGTTCCGCCCAGGAAGATTTGAAGAACTTCAAACGCAAGGTCGACGCAGGAGCCGATTCCGTCATTACCCAGTATTTCTATAATGCCGATGCCTACTTCAGTTTCGTAGACGAGTGCGAGGCCATGGGAATCACTATTCCTATCGTCCCCGGCATCATGCCGATCAACAAGTTCTCCCAGCTTGCGCGATTTTCCGACGCCTGTGGCGCGGAAATACCCCGCTGGATCAGGAAACGGCTGGAAGGTTACGGGGATGACAGCGCATCGATACGCGCCTTCGGACTGGATGTGGTGACCGACTTGTGCGACCACCTGCTGAGCGCGGGTGCGCCCGGACTGCATTTCTACACGTTGAACTCAGCGGGACTGACTACGACCATCTGGCAAAGGCTGGGATTGTAATTCCCGCTATGCCCTATCGAATGGATGGGAGGCGGGGACGAGTAGGTGCGGTCCCCGCCACTGCCAACCCGCCGATCAGGTGGATCGCCTTCATTCCCCTTGTTCTTCGAGCTCTTCTTCGATCAGGCAGCCTCGGCAGTTTTTTTACTTTCCAGAGGCAGGGGATGGATCGCGTACGCCTGATGCGCCGCAGCCTCGGCTGCGCCATGGTCGATTTTCATGCCCATGTCGGAGAGCACCGTTTCCAGCGCACCCAGGCACAGCACCACGTTTTCGATCCTGCTGGAATAACCCATGAGACCGAAGCGCCAGATCTTGCCGGCGAAATTGCCCAGGCCGGCACCGATTTCAAGGCTGTAGTCGGCCAGCAGTCTGCGGCGTACCTCCTTCTCATCAATGCCCTGCGGCACATGCACGGAATTGAGTTGCGGCAGGCGCGCTTTCTCTTCCACGAGGTACTCCATCCCCAGGGTCTCGAATCCCGCCTTGAGCGCCTGATGATTGCGCTGGTGGCGTGCCCAGGAGTGCTCCAGTCCTTCTTCATACAGTATGACCAATGATTCGTGCAAGGCGTACAGTGCATTGGTGGGAGCCGTATGATGGTATGTACGCGTCGTTCCCCAGTAGCCGAACAGCAGGTTCAGATCCATGAACCAGCTTTGCACCTTGGTCTTGCGGTTCTTCACCAGTTCCACGACTCTTTCGGAAAAGCTGACGGGCGACAGGCCCGGGGGACAGGATAAACATTTCTGGCTACCGGAGTAGATGGCATCGATCTTCCATTCATCTACCTTTACGGGAGAGCCTCCCAGTGAGGTGACCGTATCGACAATGGTGAGGCAGCCGTACCGTTGGGCGATTTCACAAATGGTTTTGGCATCCGACAGCGCGCCCGTGGAGGTTTCGGCATGAACGAAAGCAATCACCTTCGTGTCGGGGTTCTGTTTCAGCGCGTCCTCCACTTTCTGCGGATCGACCGGCGCACCCCACTTGTCCTCCACCACCACTGCCGTCCCGCCACAGCGCTGCACGTTCTCGATCATGCGTCCACCGAATACGCCATTGCTGCACACGATCACCTTGTCGCCGGGGCTGACCATGTTGACGAAGCACATTTCCATCCCGACGGACCCGGGACCCGAAACCGGAAAAGTCAGCAGATTGGTGGTCTGAAAGGCATAGCGCAACAGGCTTTTCAGCTCTTCCATCATGTCCGTGAATACCGGATCGAGGTGACCAAGTGTCGGGCGCGCCATGGCGGAAAGCACGCGCGGATGCGTATCGGACGGGCCCGGCCCCATCAGGGTCCGTTGCGGCGGATAAAAAGTGCTGATGTTTTTGGCGGGGCCGAAGTGTCTGGTCATGGCGGATCCTGAGTTGATTGTTCGAATTAATGAATGAGAACCGATTCTAACAAGGGCGCGAAGTTTTGGCTATCGGAGGCCCGCGCTGACAATCAGATCCGTGGCTTCAGATGAGGCGGATCAGAAGCAGCGCAAGCTGGAAGAATTTCTTCGTCTTCGGTTCCGATGCCGGCAATCTCATCGGGTCAGCAGCATGGGCCGGATGGAAAGGGCCTGCGCAATTTTTTCCGCGGCCTCTCTGGCGATTGCCTGATCGGCGTAAGGTCCGGCATGGACCTTGAACAAGCCATCTTTTGCAACGATCTCCAGGCTGTCGATCAATGCGGGAAGCTCCGCACGCATGCGCGCGAGGAAGTTGTCCGCGTTGTCATACGCGCTGAAGGCCCCGAGCTGCAGGTAGATTACCTCCCCGTTCGAAATCGATGGGGAAACGGCCCGGGGAGCGGAAAGGGTCTTCACGTCAGAAGCGGGAGCCGCTTGAAAGAGTTCCGGTCCGGCTTCCGCATCCTCCCATTCACCGCCGGCAAAAGGCGTCAGACCGGCCGCTTCCCGTATGGGGGCAGGGCTGGGCGCCGCCGGCGAAGCAGGGGCCAATGCGGATCCTCCAGCCTGGCTGGAGGATGAGACAGTCCGCATGGTTGCAATGGCATTCGGCAGAATGGCCTCCACCTCGACCCGCGCGCTGCCGCCGCTCAGTACATCGAGCTTGTATGCGGCAGTGTAGGAGAGATCGATGAGCCGATCGGACAGGAAAGGCCCGCGATCATTGATGCGGACTACGACCGATCTTCCGCTGCCGATATGGGTAACGCGCGCATAGCTTGGAATGGGGAGAACGGGATGCGCGGCGGTCATGCCATACATATCGTAGACTTCCCCGGAGGCGGTCTTCTGCCCATGATAGCGGCGTCCATACCACGAGGCGATGCCTCGCTCCCGATAAGGCTTGTGGCTCGTTCGGGGCGTATACCGTTTTCCAAGCGCCACATACGGCCGCATGTTAGCGGCGCGCAGTGGCTCATCGCGAGGGATGGCGTCAGGCACCAGATGCAGATCGGCAGGCGGATTGGCGCCGGGACCGTCGTCCAGATAATAGCCCCCCTTTTTTTTCAGGGAGAAGGTGGGCGAAGACGGTTTTCCCTTGCCGTCTTTCATGATCGTGCCACAGCCGGCGGATAGAAGGACGGCTGCAATGACGCCAATACGGATGGACTGCAGCATGAGTGAGGACAGCGTACTCGACATGGTTTGGCTTCGTGCCCTAGGTCTTAACCAGTTTGGGGTGCGTGTGTATGCTCATCAAAATACCAAATCCCAGCAGCATTGTCACCATGGAGGTGCCGCCGTAGCTGATCAGCGGCAAGGGGACGCCGACCACGGGCAGGATGCCGATGACCATGCCGATGTTGACGAAGATATACGTAAAGAAAGTCAGCGTGATCGAGCCCGCGATGAGTCGGGTGAAATGGGTCGAGGCATTGGCTGCGATTACCATGCCGCGGCCTATTACCGCAAGATACAGCAGCAGCAGCAGCGAATTCCCGATCAGTCCGAACTCCTCGGAAAATACCGCAAAGATGAAATCCGTGCTCCTCTCGGGGAGGAAATCGAGATGCGTCTGGGTACCTTGCTGCCAGCCCTTGCCGAGTATGCCTCCTGAGCCGATCGCGATCGTAGACTGAATGGTGTGATACCCGGCTCCCAATGCGTCCTGGGTAGGATCGAGGAGGGTCATGACCCGCCGCCGCTGGTAATCGTGCATCATCG
>CAZYYR010000031.1:0-16326 GCA_964651465.1 uncultured Nitrosospira sp. | reverse complement strand
TCCAGGCTCTGGCGGTGGGCCTGGAGCGGCAGCAGGAAAATCTTGTCCATCTCAATCCGGCGTCCGTGCTGGAGCGGGGATACAGCATCGCCTATGACAGCCGCGGCATGGTCCTGAGAACGAGCGATGGGATCAATGTCGGGGATACGGTACGGGTTGCGTTTGCCCGAGGGCTGGTCAAGGCATCCGTGACCGGCAAGGAGCGCGGTGGGCATAAAGGGTATAAAGGGCATAAAGGAGTATATAAAGGGCATACCTGAGCGGAATTCGACTTTGTTCGGAGTAGACATTCCAGCGTGGGTGAGGCAGACTTGCGCCCTGTCCGGTCGCCTGGTTGCCCAGGCTGCTTTGTCCACTTTGGCCGCCTTGGCTGCCTTGGCTGCCTTTTACCGGCCTTCGCGGACCTTGGGAAGCACTGAATAAATCCTCAGTCGTTTATGCGAACACGGAGCAGGTACACTGTCCGGACGATATCCCATGCAGCGCATGCAGCGGTCGTGGATCCTTGAGTCTCCTATCAGAAAACGGGTTTTGAAATGTCGAGAACTTTCCTTGTCCTGGGCGCAATCAATGCATTTCTGTGCGTCGGCCTGGGTGCGTTCGGTGCACACGGCCTGAAGAAAACCATCTCAGCAGACATGCTGACGGTATATCAGACGGGCGTGCAGTATCATTTTTACCATGCACTCGGCCTGATCGCCGTCGGGCTCGTGCTGCTGCATTTCCCGGGATCCAGGCCGATCGCATGGTCGGGCTGGCTGATGTTGACGGGAATCGTCCTTTTTTCCATGAGCCTTTATGTGCTGAGTCTGACCGGAATGCGCGGGCTAGGCATGATCACCCCGTTTGGCGGCGTGGCGTTTCTGTGCGCGTGGGCGTTGCTTGCCTACGGGACGTGGACGGGGAAATAGTGCGGAGTCCTGAACGACCTGCCGCAGCGGGATCTGGCCGAGGCTGCTCCTGATGACTTTCCGCCTGTTGGCCCTTATGGATCGCCATCCCCGGTCATGCCTGCCAGGTGACCGCCGGTGACCGCTGGCGGGCCTCAGTATTTTTTTGCTCCCTGCCCGCGCGGCCTCGAATCCGTACTGATTGCCGAACTGGAGCGGCTGGGGGCGGCCCGGGTGCGCGGGCATGACGGCGGCGTTGAATTTGAGGGCGGGTGGGATACCTGCTACCGGGCCAATCTGGAAAGCCGTATTGCCAGCCGCATACTCTGGCGCGTTGCGGGCGGATCCTATGGCGATGAGGCCGACGTGTACCAGGCAGCCCGGGTGCTGTCCTGGGATGCATGGTTCAGCCCGGCTTGCACCATCAAAGTCAATGTCGCTGCCGTAAAATGCCCGTTGCGCAGTCTCGATTTCGTCACGCTGCGGATCAAGGATGCGGTCTGCGACCGGTTTCGCGAGACGACGGGCCAGCGTCCGAGCGTGGATACGGTGCACCCGGATATCCGCATACACGGCTTCCTGGATGCGCACAGGGTTTCCCTTTATGTCGATACATCGGGGGATGCGCTATTCAAGCGCGGTCTGGGAAAAGAAGCCGCCGAATCACCCATAAGGGAAAATCTCGCGGCGGGAATCCTGTCTCTGACAGGCTGGCAACCTGGCGTTCCCCTGCTTGATCCGATGTGCGGCAGCGGGACCTTTCTGCTCGAAGCCGCACAGATCGCCCTGAATGTCGCGCCTGGATCGAGGCGGACTTTCGCCTTCGAAAAGCTGAAGCTGTTCGATAAGGCACGGTGGAGCCGGGTGAGGGCGGAAGCGGCAGCCCGGCAGAAACCGGCCGCACCCCAGCCCATATTCGGCAGTGACCTGTACGGTGATACCCTGGCTGTGGCACGCGCCAATTTATCTGCTGCCGGGTTGTCCGGTGTCGTTACGCTCAAGCAGGCGAACGTGCTTGAAATATCGCCACCCGCCTCGTCCGGTTTCCTGGTGACCAATCCGCCATACGGAGTACGCATGGGCTCGCGCCAATCCCTTGAGGAGTTTTATCCAAGGCTGGGCGATGCGCTGAAGCAGAAGTTCAGCGGATGGAGCGTTCATATCGTTACCGCGGACCCGCTTTTGCCAAAGGCGATACGCTTGACGCCGTCGCGCCGCACCCCGCTGTTCAACGGCGCGCTCGAGTGCCGGTTGCTGGAGTATAAAATTGTGGCAGGCAGCATGCGCAAACCAAAAAAAGTGGAATCCGTAGGGCGGAGCTGACGTCATGAAGCCGGCTGGAAGAGTCGTTTTTCTGCTGGTGTTCCTGAGTTGCGCCAGCCTGGTGAGTTATGCACTCTACCTGCAACTGGTGGAAAATCTCCTGCCTTGTCCCCTGTGCGTGGTGCAGCGCATCGCATACTGGTTGGTGGGCCTGACGGCACTGGCAGCGTTTTTTTATGCTCCGCGGGCCGCCGGCAGGCGTATCTACGGAAGCGTGATGGCTATCTTTGCGATTTCGGGCGCAGCGGTTGCCCTGCGCCAGTCGTGGCTGGTCCGTTATCCCGAAGCATTCGAGTGTGGCATCAGCCCGGAGGAAGCATTCCTGAACGCCCTGCCGCTGGCTGGATGGTGGCCCGCCATGTTCGAGGCAAATGGGGATTGCGCGGACGTCAGCTGGACGTTCGCATCCCTTACCCTTCCCGACTGGTCGGCCTTTTTTTTCATTGTCTTCGCCGGTATCGGTTTATACATCGCTTGGGCCGCTAGCGGTCGCCGGTACCCCAGTCTATAAACCTGTCCATGGAATTCCGGTAACCCTGATGCCGGCAAGGAATTGGTCTTGAAAACTGAACTTGTGCCCTTATCTACGATCTATCGTTGAAAACGAGAAACGGAAAACCATATGAAGCGAATTTTTCTTTTTATAATCACCAACCTGGCAATACTCGTCGTGCTGAGCATCACCCTGAGGATACTGGGGGTGGATAGCATGCTCGATGCAGAAGGCACGGGAATCGATTTCAATTCGCTGCTCATCATATCGGGTGTGATCGGTTTTGGCGGCGCGCTGATTTCCCTGGCCATGTCCAAGTGGAGCGCCAAACGCATGACGGGGGCGGTGGTGATCGAGCAGCCTTCCGACCCGACCGAGCGCTGGCTAGTCGAGACCGTCCGGCGTCAGGCGGAGCGGGCCGGCATCGGCATGCCGGAGGTGGCCATCTATGATGCGCCTGATGTGAATGCCTTCGCCACCGGCATGAACCGCAACGAAGCGCTGGTGGCAGTGAGTACCGGCCTGTTGCGAAACATGCAGAAGGATGAAATCGAAGGCGTGCTCGCGCACGAAGTGAGCCATGTCGCCAACGGGGATATGGTGACGCTTGCGCTGATTCAGGGGGTGGTCAATACGTTCGTGATTTTCCTGTCGCGTGTCGTCGGACATTTCGTGGATCGCGTGATCTTCAAAACAGAGCGGGGGCATGGTCCCGCGTTCCTGATCACCACCTTGATCGCGCAGATGGTGCTCGGCATACTGGCGAGCATGATCGTCATGTGGTTCAGCCGGCAGCGGGAGTATCGCGCGGATGCGGGCGGCGCGCAATTGGCCGGTCGTCAGAAAATGATCGCTGCGCTGGAGCGGTTGAAGCAGCGCCATGAGCCTTCGCAGCTGCCGGACAGGCTGGCGGCATTCGGCATTTCTGCAGGCAGGGCGAATGGTCTCAAGAGCCTGTTCATGTCCCACCCGCCGCTGGAGGCGCGTATCGCCGCGCTGCGGGAAATGGAATGATTCCGATGGATACATGAATAAAAAGCGATAAAAAAGGGGAGCATCGGCTCCCCTTTTTAATTTCTGCAACAGGCCGGTAAATTCATGCCGGTTTCACTCGATATCGTCATCCTCATGCTTCGGCGGATTGCCGTCGTGCACCAGGTTGCGCCGCCGCTGCAGGTAGGCTTCCCGTATGAACTCATATTTATCCAGTGCAGCTTCCTCCACGGTTTTTTCATTCTTGAGCAACCCGGCGCGCGCATCGGTAAACCGAGTACTGCCGACGATAGGGCCGATGAAAGGCGCGACGAAGAAGCTGCCGATAAAGACCGGGTCGGAAGCGATGTCGAGTACGCGACCGCCTGCGTCACGGACCGAGCTTGGGCCCAGCAGAGGCAGCACTATATAGGGGCCCGTTGCAACACCATGATAACCCAGGGTCTGCCCGAAATCTTCGTTGTGTTTTTCCAAGCCGATGTCGCTGGCCAGATCCACCAGGCCAGCCAGTCCGAAGGTACTGTTGACCACCAGCCGCATGCTGCTCGTCAAGGCGTTATTGAACTTGAACTGCAGGAGATTGTTGACGGTGATCGGAATGTCGTTAAGGTTGGAAAAAACGTTACCCACCGCCATTTGAATGGGATCGGGCATCAGCCATCTATAGCCCTCGGCAACCGGTCTCACGACATAGTCATCCAAGGATTCGTTGAACCAGAATATCTTCCGGTTTACCGATTCCCACGGATCTGTTTCAGTGTAAGCCTGATAGGCAACGGGTGGCGCCGCGCTGCCAAAGACGGGTTTATCAGCGGATTCCGTCGAGGTTTCTTCGGCCATGGCCCAGCCGTTGACGAAACATCCGAGGATTAGTAATGGCAGGAGAGAAGGCCGGGCAGAGCGTGTCATAGATGAAAATGTAAATATGGAGGTTTACAGAAAAGTCCCGGTGTCATTATAGGGCTAATCCAGCTTCAGCAAAGAACTTTTTTCTGCGTTGAGATGTCGTTCCGCTCTCCTGGCTGTTTTTGTGAATTTTTTGTTATGAAAGAGTCGATTACCGTCATGGAAGTTGCTCCACTCGATGATAGAACGCATGCGGCTTGAATATCGGGTTTCCCGGGTTTTCCAGGCGTGTTTTCAAAAAACAGGGTCCAGCCGCAGACGGGGCTCGACGGAGTGGGATAACCGTCATCCGCTATA
Organism: uncultured Nitrosospira sp.; assembly: GCA_964651465.1. GTDB lineage: Bacteria > Pseudomonadota > Gammaproteobacteria > Burkholderiales > Nitrosomonadaceae > Nitrosospira. Next base: position 11,424 of record CAZYYR010000031.1, on the reverse strand, counting down.
ACATCGCTGACATCGCTGACATCGATGACGTGGTGCAAGTGCCTATATGCCGGCATGCAGGGCAGGGGGCGCGGAGACAGAGATAGCGGCTGGCTTCTTGCATCGCAGGAAAAAGCCTACTCGACCCCGCGCCGGGAGAAGTCACGGAGGCGGAAACCGAGCAGCAGCAGCATGGCAAAGTAGGCTGCGGCACCGGCCGCCACCACGCCTGCCAGCCTGATGCCTCTTGTATAGGCATCGCCTGTCAGCCATGAAACATCGCTGCCAGAGGCGAACCATAATGCGATTCCCATGGCTGCCAGCGCCGCCAGTATCTTGAGCATGAAGACAGTCCACCCGGGTTGCGGCTGATAAATGCGATGGCGGCGCAATTTGTAGTAAAGCAGTCCGGCATTCATGCAGGCGCCCAGGCCGATGGCCAGCGCCAGCCCCGCATGGCGCAGCGGAATGATGAAGGCCAGGTTCATCAGCTGGGTGGCCACCAAGGTGATGACTGCTATCTTTACCGGGGTCTTGATATTCTGGCGCGCATAGAATCCGGGAGCCAGCACTTTTACAAGGATCAGCCCCAGCAACCCGACGCTATAGGCAACCAGCGCATTGCGCGTCATCCATACGTCATTGGCGGAAAATTCGCCGTGGTGGAACAGCGTGGTGATGAGCGGGGTGGCAAGCAGTGCCAGTGCCAATGCTGCCGGCAGGGTCAGCAGCATGGTCAGGCGCAGGCCCCAGTCGAGCAGGCGCGAGTATTCTTCGATGCCGTTGTCCGCATAGTGCCGCGACAGCGATGGCAGCAGGATCGTCCCCAGTGCGACGCCCAGCAAGCCCGCGGGAAACTCCATCAGCCGATCGGCATAGTAAAGCCAGGAGACGCTGCCGGTGACGAGAAAGGACGCAAATATCGTGTTGATCAGCAGACTGAGCTGGCTGATCGAGACGCCGAATACTGCGGGCCCCATCTGTCTGATCACGCGCCAGGCTCCGTTGTCGGCGGATTGGAGGCGCGGACGCGGTATGAATCCGATGCGCATGAGAAAGGGTATCTGGAAAGCAAGCTGGAGCACGCCTCCGATGAAAACCGCCCAGGCGAGGGCCAGGACCGGCGGATCCATCCGCGGCGCCAGCCATAGTGCGCAGCCGATGAAGGAGAGGTTCAGCAGTGCAGGCGTCACGGCGGGCACAGAGAACCTGCCATACGTATTGAGTATGCCCCCCGCCAGCGCCACCAGCGAGATGAAAAGGATATAGGGAAAGGTAATGCGCAGCAGCTCGACTGTCAGCGCGAATTTTTCCGGGCTCGTGGAAAAGCCCGGTGCGCTGATATAAATCACGAACGGTGCGCCAATGATCCCGATCAGCGTAATAACGAAGAGGACCATGAAGAGCAGCGTTGCCACATGATTTGCGAGTTCTTGCGTTTCACCAGGTGTGCGGCGCGTTTTGTACTCCGCCAGTATGGGTACGAACGCCTGCGAAAATGCGCCTTCGGCAAACAGGCGGCGCAGGAGATTTGGAATGCGGAAGGCTACGAAGAACGCGTCGGTCTCGGTCCCCGCACCGAAAATACGGGCAATGAGCACATCCCGCACGAACCCGAGGATGCGGGATATCAGCGTCATGCCGCTGATGGTGGCGAGCGCTTTGAGCAGATTCATGGACGGGTATGTTACCTGAATACGGCGGTTTTATACTGGCGGTACGGTCCGCGTATTTTCGCGCAGGCAGCGGCAATCGGAACGCGCGGTGCACCGGAACATGGGGAATAGACGGAACGACTGTCGGAAGAGGCAACCCGAATCGCCGTGTCGAAGCGCGGCATTTATAATCTATAAAGCTGGATATCCGCTCCGCGTTGAGGCGTTTCCAGAAGCAGCGCGCCATCATCGATGCGGCACGGTTGCTCGTGAACTGGCTGGCTTACGCCCGGGGTGCGCCGATGCGGCCAACCCCCTGCTGGAGCAGCATGGTATTCCCTCGGCAATGACGGTAGAGATGGTCCTTGTTGCAGCGGGCTAGGACATCACCACCGGTCTCGAGAGCCACGCAAGCCACCCCGAAGCAATCTGGCAGGCGACGAAGCGGTGGCATGAATATCTCGAAAGCACCGGGCAGGGGGCGCTCGTGGGCGTCTACTGGACGCCGCATCTGCTGTTGGCTCCGCAACCCGCAATCCAGGTATCGGATGCAGTTCTGCGATTCCAATTCTTGCAATAGGAAGAAAATGGCCGTATCATTGCCGACTTTTGCGCAACGGGTAATTCCGAGGAATCTCTATGGCCAATAGTGCCCAGGCAAGAAAGCGTGCAAGACAGAATACCAGCCGGCGTGATCGCAACATGAGCCTGCGTTCGCAATTGCGCACTGCGATCAAGCACGTGCGGAAAGCAATCGGTTCTGCCGACAAATCCAGTGCGCAGGCCGCATACCAGATATCCGTCAGCACCATCGATTCGATCGCCGACAGGGGGATCATCCACAAGAACAAGGCCGCTCGCCATAAGAGCCGCCTGTCCGCCGCGATCAAGTCGATGGCCTGAGCGGGCGCAACTGGACATCAAAACAAAAAAGCCTGGAGATATCCAGGCTTTTTTGTTTCCACACTTTTCTTCATTGCAGCATACTGGAATTCCGTGTTTTCGATTCTCCAGGGCCACCGGTCACGCTGTTCCGCAGTATTCCTCCATCAGGACGGGCCTGTGTCACTTTCCTTGCTGTCGGTATCATGATTGTTCCTGACGGCATTCGTCAAGGTTGACAGGAGGTCCATGGGGACGGGGAAGATGACCGTATTGGATTTATCCCCGGCTATCGCCGTGAGCGTCTGCAGATAACGCAGCTGCATTGCTCCCGTTTCACGGGACAGGGTTTGCGCTGCCTGCATCAACTGTTCGGAGGCCTGCAACTCGCCTTCCGCATGGATCACCTTGGCGCGGCGCTCGCGCTCCGCTTCCGCCTGGCGTGCGATGGCGCGGATCATGGACTCATCGATGTCCACATGCTTGATCTCGACATTGGAGACCTTGATGCCCCAGGCGTCGGTCTGGATATCCAGCACCTTCTGGATATCCATATTGAGTTTCTCGCGTTCCGCCAGCATTTCATCCAGTTCATGCTTGCCCAGCACCGAACGCAAAGTGGTCTGGGCGAACTGGCTGGTTGCGGCGAGAAAATTCTCCACCTGTATGATGGCTTTCTGCGGGTCGACGACCCTGAAATACACCACGGCATTGACCTTGACGGATACATTGTCGCGTGAAATCACGTCCTGGCTGGGCACATCCATGACCACGGTGCGCAGATCGACTCTCACCATTTTCTGGATCCCCGGGATGATGACGATCAGGCCAGGGCCTTTCACCTTGTAAAAGCGCCCCAGCAGGAAGACGACTCCGCGTTCATATTCGCGCAGGATCCGGAATATGGAAAACAGCGCGATGACAAGGATGATGACGAGCGTACCGAACACTGAACTGACGAACATCGGATTTTCTCCTGGTTATGGCTCTGCCGGTGCCACGTGCAATACCAGGCCGTCCATGGCAGTTACCCTTACTTTCTGGCCCTGGATGAGGGGTTGGGAACAGCGCACCTTCCATAATTCGCCATGGATGCGGGCCATGCCTTGATCCGCTGCATCTTCCAGCATCTCGCCAGTGGCGCCGATCATTTGTTCCCGCCCGCTGATGACGGGAGACCGGCGTGACTTGAGTGCCATGCCGACGATGGAAATCAGGAATACGGCACTTACCGTGGCTATTCCGCCGATCACGAACCAGGGAATGTCATAGCCGGGCACGTCGCCGTCGATCAGCATCAGCGAACCGAACACGAAGGCGATGATGCCGCCGATGCCCAGCGCGCCGAAGCTGGGCAGAAAGGCTTCCGCCGTCATGAACGCGATGCCGAGCAGGATGAGCGCGAGGCCCGCATAATCGATCGGCATCAGCTGGAACGCATACATTGCGATCAGAAGACAAATGGCGCCGGCTACGCCCGGCAGGACCAATCCGGGGTTGGAGAACTCGAAAAACAGGCCGTAAATACCGATCAGCATCAGTATGTAGGCTATGCTTGGATTGGTGATGACTGCCAGCAGTTGCGTGCGCCAGTCGGGCTCCACTACCTGGATGGCGGCGGAATCGGTGTCGAGCGTGAGGTCCTGTCCGAGGATGCTGATCCGGTTGCCGCTCACCTGCCTTAGCAGGTCGGGGACGTCAGCCGCAACATGGTCGATGACCTTGAGGCTCAGCGCTTCGTCGGCCGACAGGCTGACGGCTTCACGCACTGCCTGTTCCGCCCATTCCGTGTTGCGTCCGCGCATTTGCGCGAGACCACGAATGTACGCCGCCGCGTCGTTGATCACTTTTTGCGACATGTGATCCTTTCCGGTTGTCCTTTCCTCCTGCCTTGCGTGCCCGTCCTGTCTTTCATCGGGCTTCTTTCCGGGTCCCGGTTCAGGTTCCGGTTTGGGTAGCCCGCCGATCTGTACCGGAGTCGCAGCGCCGAGGTTGGTTCCGGGCGCCATCGCGGCAATATGGCTGGCATAGAGGATGTAGGTTCCCGCGCTGGCTGCCCGGGCTCCGCTCGGCGCGACAAAAGTGGCGACCGGGACCGGTGAGGCCAGGATATCGCGTATGATTTGCCGCATGGAGCTGTCGAGGCCACCCGGCGTATCCATCTGCAGTACGACGAGAGGCGCTCCATCGTCCGCTGCGCGTTGCATGCCACGCTGGATGAAGTCGGCGCTCGCCGGGGCGATGGGGCCTTGCACTTTCAGCACCATCACGGGTGCGGGAAGGGCCAGCGCCGGCAACAGCAGCACGGCCGCGATCCCCATGTGCAGAATCGGCATGAATAATTTCATTCTTCACTATAGACAGCGTCGATCACGATTGCGTTCAGCCGCATTCGAGCGCTTGCAATCGCTCTGGTTTTGGCGCATAAAGCGACTTCGATATCAAACCTGCGTATCATGAAGAGACCTGTCAGCCGCATCCTGATCATCAACGACGAAAAACTGATACTCAAGGAATTCATCAAAGGACTGAACGGCGCCGCCAAGTCGCTGGAAAACCCGCTTGGCATCACCTTCACCGGCGTTACTACCGCGCGCGAAGCGCTGCAGGCCATCGAGGAGGACGGCGACATCCAGTCGGTGCTGGTGGATGACACGCTCTATACCCTCAGGAACGGGGAGAAAGAGGCGCGCAATCTCCAGATGAGCGCGCTGACCCTGGTGCAAAGCATTACCCGTTTCCGTCCCGAACTGGATATTTATATCCTCATTGCCCAGGAAGAAGAGGATGAAGTCGTAGATGCGCTCTTTTCCGAAACCGTCGACGGGTATTTTTACCGGGAGGAGCGGGATTATCGCGGCATGTACCGCATCCTGAACGCGCAGATCCAGGAAAAAACGCGCACGCCGTTCTACGATCAGCTCAAGAGCTACGTGCTGATGGCGAAGGATGCCTGGCATACGCCGGGGCACTCCTCCGGCGACTCGCTGCGCGACAGCCCATGGGCAAGCGATTTTTATCAGTTCATCGGCGAGCATGTGTTTCGTGCCGACCTGTCGGTGTCGGTGCCGATGCTCGATTCGCTGATGGAACCTTCCGGGGTCATTGCCGAAGCGCAGAAGATCGCGGCAAAGGCCTTCGGCGCCCGCCGCACCTTCTTCGCCACCAACGGCACCTCGACAGCCAACAAGGTCATATTCCAGACGCTGCTTGCTCCCGGAGAAAAGCTGCTGCTGGATCGCAACTGCCACAAATCCGTGCATCATGGCGTGGTCCTGTCCGGTGCTCACCCGATCTATCTCGATTCTTCGGTCAACAGGAAGTTCGGCGTGTACGGTCCCGTGCCGAAGCAGACCCTGTTCAGCGCCATCGAAGCGCATCCCGACGCACAGGCGCTCATACTCACCAGCTGCACCTACGATGGCCTGCGCTACGACTTGCCTCCCATCATCGAGGCAGCACATGCCAAAGGGATCAAGGTGATCATCGACGAGGCATGGTATGGTTTTGCGCGTTTCCATCATGAATTTCGCCCCACCGCCCTGGAAGCCGGCGCGGATTACGCTACACAGAGCACGCATAAGGTCCTGTCGGCGTTTTCCCAGTCCAGCATGATTCACGTCAATGATCCGGACTTCAACGAGCACCTGTTTCGCGAGAACTTCAACATGCATACTTCGACCAGTCCGCAGTACACCATGATCGCAAGTCTCGACGTGGCGCGCAAACAGGCGACGCTGGAAGGGTACAAACTGCTTTCGCGCACGCTGGAACTGGCGAAGGAGCTGCGCGCACAGATCAATTCGACCGGCGTGTTCCGCGTGCTGGAACTGGCCGATCTGCTGCCTGCGGACGTGAAGGATGATAATATCCAGCTGGATTTCACCAAGGTGACGGTGGATATTTCCCGCTGCGGCTTTACCGTCGAAGACCTGATACGGGAACTGTTCGAGCGGTACAATATCCAGGTGGAAAAATCCACGTTCAACACGCTGACCCTGCTCCTGACTATCGGGACGACCCGCAGCAAGGTTTCACGGCTCTACGACGCGCTGATGCGTATCGCCCGCGAGGGCCGCGCGCCGCGCAGGCTTTACCAGATTCCCGAAATTCCGCAATTTACCGAACTGAAGTACCTGCCGCGGGATGCGTTCTACTCTGAAGGCGAGCTGATACCGTTGCTGGATGAGCAGGAACGGATCAACAACGAATTGAGTGGCAGGGTTTGCGCCGATCAGATCACTCCCTATCCGCCGGGAATTCCAGTGCTCGTGCCTGGACAAACCCTCACGCACGAGGTCGTGCAGTACCTTGTCGGCATGTTGCGCTCCCAGAAGCGGGTCGAGGTCCACGGTATCGTTTATGACGGTTATCTGCCCTGCCTGCGCCTGCTGAGCTCACTTGAGGAAAAAGGCTTGAAAAAGCTGGTTAAATAGGTAAATATAGCGGATTGCACGCAACAGACCATCCATCAAGGCGCACGGCGGCTTAGGCCGCCGTGCTGCATCCGACTTCGCAAATACCTATACCGCTTATGTCACATGTGATGAATACTTACCTGCGCCTGCCCGTCACTTTTGCCCGGGGCGAGGGTGTATGGTTATGGGATGAAGAGGGCAAGCGCTATCTCGATGCGCTTGCCGGCGTGGCCGTGTGCGGTCTGGGGCATTGTCACCCGAAGTTGGTCAAGGCGCTCTCCGAGCAGGCAGGCACCCTTATCCATACTTCCAATCTTTATCGCATCGGGAAGCAGGAGCAGCTGGCCGACAGGCTGGCCGCCCTGTCCGGCATGGATAATGCCTTTTTCTGCAATTCGGGTGCAGAGGCCAATGAAGCCGCGATCAAGCTGGCCAGGCTGTACGGGCATGGCCGGAATGTGGAGCTGCCCACTATCATCGTGATGGAACGGTCTTTCCACGGCCGCACCATGGCAACCCTGACTGCAAGCGGCAACCGCAAGGTGCAGGCGGGTTTCGAACCGCTGATGACCGGTTTTGCCCGCGTTCCGTACAACGATCTGGAAGCCGTGGCGCAGGTCGGGGTTCACAACAAGAATGTCGTTGCCATCCTGGTCGAACCGTATCAGGGGGAGGGGGGTGTCAATGTCCCGGAGGCGAGCTACCTGCAGGGGCTGCGGCACCTGTGCGACCAGAACGGCTGGCTGCTGATGCTCGATGAAGTGCAGTGCGGCATTGGCCGCAGCGGCAGCTGGTTCGCCTTCCAGCATAGCGGCATCATGCCCGATGTGATCACCCTCGCCAAGGGCCTGGGTTCGGGCGTACCCATCGGCGCCTGCCTGGCAAAGGGTACAGCGGCGGAAATATTCAGGCCTGGCAATCACGCCTCCACTTTCGGAGGCAATCCGCTTGCCTGCAGCGCGGCACTTGCGACGCTGAAGGTGATCGAAGAAGAAGATCTGCTGCGCAACGCCATGGAAACAGGCGACCTGATGCGCAGCCTTCTCAGGGCGGAACTGGGCGGCCTGCCCGATGTGAGGCAGATCCGCGGCCAGGGGCTGATGATCGGTATCGAGCTTTCCAGGCCCTGCGGCGAGCTGGTCATGGAAGCACTGAAGAAAGGGTTGCTGATCAACGTGACATCCGACAAGGTGGTTCGCCTGCTGCCCCCCCTCGTCATTCGACGGGATGAGACGGAGGAAGTGGTCCGCATGTTGTCCGCCCTGGTAAAGGATTTCCTGCTGGCCTGACACCGGAACAGCCCGATTCGGAAAGTGCATCTGAAAAGCACGGCCCGTGGCGTTTCCGGGGGCCAGTCGCATTCAAATCAATGTCCGGAATATTATGCAGAGCAAGCATTTCTTGCAGTTCAACGATTTTTCCCGGGAGGAATTCGAGTACCTGTTCGAGCGTGCACGGTGGATCAAGCATGCGTTCAAGCAGTACCAGCGTTACTGGCCTTTGCAGGACCGTACCCTGGCGATGATCTTCGACAAGCACTCCACGCGCACCCGGTTGTCGTTCGAAGCGGGCATGCATCAGCTGGGAGGGGCTGCGATCTACCTGTCTACCCGGGATACGCAATTGGGACGGGGAGAACCCGTAGAGGATGCGGCTCGCGTGATTTCCCGCATGGTCGATATCGTTATGATCCGAACCTACGAGCACGATATCATCAGGCGGTTTGCCGCTCATTCGCGGGTGCCCGTCATCAACGGCCTGACGGACGAATATCATCCCTGCCAGATTCTTGGCGATATCTTTACCTTTATCGAGCAGCGGGGAAGCATTTCGGGCAAAACGGTTGCCTGGATAGGGGACTCCAACAACGTCTGCAATACCTGGCTGCAGGCGGCGGAAATATTCGATTTCAACGTGCATGTATCCACGCCTCGCGGCTACGAGGTGGAGCCGGAGCGTGCCGGACTTTACGGCACCGATCACTACGAGGAATTCACCGATCCGCATGACGCGGTGAGAGACGCTGACCTCGTCACGACGGATGTCTGGACCAGCATGGGGTTCGAAGCGGAAACCGAGGAGCGAAGAAAAGACTTCGCCAATTTTCGCGTCGACAGGGAGATGATGGCCTGCACCAGGGAAGAGACGCTGTTCATGCACTGTTTACCCGCCCATCGCGGAGAGGAAGTCGCCGAAGAGGTGATCGACGGTCCGCAATCGGTTGTATGGGATGAGGCCGAAAATCGCTTGCACACGCAGAAGGCCCTGATTGAATACCTTCTACTGGGAAGGGTGTAATCCGGATGGTCATTCCAGCATGATGGCGGGTGCGGCCGGGGCTGCCGCAGGCTTATCTGCTCTGGCGGAGTCCGGCAGCCGGGGCGTCTGGCAACCGGCGATCATGCAGGCTCGGTTGAGCGGCCCCATCCCCATCCCCCATCGCCATCCATTGGTTGCCAACATGAAAAACAAGGAGAATCGACTTGTCTGAGATCAACAAGGTGGTGCTTGCCTTTTCCGGTGGGCTGGACACATCGGTCATTCTGAAGTGGCTGCAGGATACCTATCAGTGTGAAGTCGTGACCTTTACCGCCGACATCGGCCAGGGGGAAGAAGTGGAGCCCGCCCGTGCCAAGGCGCAGCAACTGGGGGTGAAAGAAATTTTCATCGAGGATCTGCGCGAAGAGTTCGTACGGGATTTCGTATTCCCGATGTTCCGGGCAAATGCGATTTACGAAGGGGAATACCTGCTGGGCACCAGCATCGCGCGTCCGCTGATTGCCAAACGGCAGATCGAGATCGCGCGTGAAACGGGAGCGGATGCGGTTTCCCATGGCGCGACGGGAAAGGGCAATGATCAGGTGCGCTTCGAACTCGGCTATTACGCGCTTCAGCCGGATATCCGCGTCATCGCGCCCTGGCGGGAATGGAAACTCACTTCCCGTGAGAAGCTCCTGGCCTATGCCGAGCAGCATGGCATACCGGTGGAAATGAAGAAAAAGGGCGGATCGCCTTACAGCATGGACGCCAATCTGCTGCATATTTCCTACGAGGGCCGTATCCTCGAAGATCCGGCGCAGGAGCCGGAAGAATCCATGTGGCGCTGGAGCGTTTCCCCTGAAGCAGCGCCGGATCAGGCGGAATACCTCGATCTGGAATTCAGGCGCGGGGACATCGTGGCCCTGAACGGGGAGGAGCGTTCTCCGGCTCATATCCTTGCCACCCTCAATGAGCTGGGAGGCAGGCACGGCATCGGGCGGCTCGACCTGGTGGAGAACCGGTATGTAGGCATGAAATCACGAGGGTGTTACGAAACGCCGGGGGGGACCATCATGCTGCGTGCACACCGGGCCATCGAATCCATCACGCTCGATCGGGAAGTGGCCCATCTGAAAGACGAGCTGATGCCGCGCTATGCCGAGCTTATTTACAACGGCTACTGGTGGAGCCCCGAACGCGAGATGATGCAGACCATGATCGATGCCTCGCAGGCGCACGTGAACGGCTGGGTGCGGGTGAAGCTCTACAAAGGGAATGTGATCGTCGTCGGCCGCGACTCAGCGACGGATTCATTGTTCGATCCGGATATCGCGACGTTTGAAGACGACCAGGGCGCGTATAACCAGGTAGACGCGGCGGGGTTCATCAAGCTGAATGCCTTGCGGATGCGTATTGCTGCCAATTTGAAAAAGCGCGGATAACGGGATTCATCCAGAGGCGATGCCGGAGATAGAGATAGAGATCGAGTCGCGGTGCATAGGCCGATCGATCCCGGCAATACTGCAGACCTGTCTGGAGGGCGAGAACTCAATATCGGGCTATCGGGTCATCGGGCTACCGGGTCACAGGGCTACCTGGCCAGAGGGCTTTGCGGATTTCGGCAGGGGGTAGCCTCTTTTAATGATCGATGCATAAGTAGGAGAGGACATTCTCGTCCTGCTCCAGCATTTCCTCCAGGTGGGCCACGTTCTCTTCTTCCACGTCGATGATCACCAGATCATGCTTGCCGTTGTAGCGCGGCTCCGCATCTCGCCACGAGCCGTCGCATGCAAGGGCGAGCGCATTTGCCGCAAACGACCCCCGATTGTTGGCGAAGATGATTTTATAGCTTCTGGCCATTTTATTGCTCCTCCTGATTCGGCTTGGTAAATCGGTCTTTCCATATTCTACTTTATGGGAACATTGTTTCGGTTCCAGGAGGGATATGGCAGCCACTGCTGATCGACGATGCGGGGGGCTGAACCGGAAGAGAGACGGGCGTGTGAGGTAATGCCGAGGCGGCGTGAGACGTTGCAGCTACCCTGGTAGCAGGAAAAGCTGCAGAACCGTGTTAAGGAAGCGCTGAATAAATCTCCGCTGGCGCGACGGTGGCTTTGCGAGATGGGATGCGCGAAAGGCGACGACGCGAATGGCCCATTCCCTTCGCTAGGAGCCTGACAAGGCAGACCGCCCGCAAAGCCCCGTCCCATCCGGGTTGCGTTAAAATCGGG
>CAZYYR010000030.1:10988-16335 GCA_964651465.1 uncultured Nitrosospira sp. | reverse complement strand
GAGAAAATCACCCATATAGAACTTCATTCTTGATCATTTCAAAAGCCACCTTACCTTTTTCCAGCAACTCGCGGTTTGGTGGACGATGTTGAGCCGAATCCAGATATCGTAGTGCTTCCAGTGCTGTCAACCTGGGTTTGTGTTCGAACGCCCCTACTTCAAGTAAATAGCGATCAACATCCAGCAACTCATCTTGATAAACCGAAATGGTAGGGATTCCCAGCACAGCCATCTCTCGGGTCATAGTGCCACCTGCTCCAATGAATAAATCGCAATGGGGTGCGATATCAGCAATATCGAGTGCAGTAGTTACCACTCGTATGCCCGAAAACTCGCTGCTCTGGTAATGAACCCCTTGCTCCTTACCTCTGGGGAGCAGAACGATATCCACCTCGTCTTTCATTCCTTGCAACAAATCATCCAAAAAATTACGGCTTGCCTTGTAATACTGGGCAGTCCACGGCTCTGGCCGAACATAAACAACCTTTCTGAAGTTTACCTTTCTGACATTACAATTATCGTTTGCCAATCGGGAATGGAGTTCCCAAAGATAAAGACCTTCCTTTACGCCAGGGTAGTGGATCACTTTTTTCGGGCTTGCCCATTGCTTCTGCAATTTTTCCATTCGGAGAAATTCCGGTACCATGATTCTTCCGGCGCAAATAAAGGCGGGAATGTTTCCCATGGCATGCTCGTTGTCATTCATGTAAATACAGCGCACACCTAGTAAACGTGCAACGACTGGAGAATGAAACGAACTCTGTGAAATCCCTACGTCGATTTGCTTCCTTGCAAGAAATTGTCGCAACTGCATTACACGAATCGGGAAACCAAGTAATTTCGCAGATAGCTTTCCCCCATAATGCACGCCGACCACTTCATGCCTGAATCCATGGAGATCCAGTAGATCAACCGTGTTCGCCAAAGGTCGCGACGTGATTACTATCTCATGCTCTTTCTCCAGTTCGCGAATCATCGGCGCAAACATGTTGATATGAGGAGAGTTGGTAAGCTCAAACCAGATGCGCATTCGCTTTACTCAGCCCCATCCGGACTCTTGCTGCGAGTCCAGTACCTGGATAAGTTTCATATTTGTCGCCGTTTCGATTATCAGACTCACTTATCTGTAAGCGAGATTACATCAGGCAGATTGCAAGTTGCGGCTAACCATACTGGTTTGCCGTGAGCAGACTCTAACTTCTGGTTGCCGGTCCATCCAAAAAGCCACCTGCGCTTTCGCTTCCGATGCTCACTTCTTTTTTATTTGTGAAAGGCGGAAATCGGCGAAATCTGCATGAGTATCCTTCCGGCTCGCCCATTCCGGTTCATTTCCACCAAAAAAGGTGCTAAAGAAAATACCATCTATTTTCAAACTGGGAACATCTCGAAATCGCAAACCACACGCTTCAAGTACCGGAGTTCCATCAATCCAGACAGTCATTCTTCCATTATTATCACCTGGCTGATTCAACTGCATATACTGGGTGATTTCCATCCATTCCCCTGGTCGGAACTGCCAAGCGCCGGGTCCCAGCACAGTCCCATAAGTAATACCCTTGTATACTGTCGAGCTTGTGGGCAGATAGGCATAAAGAGCTCCCTTACCACCCCGCTGCCAGACGACACGCACTTGAAAGCCATCCCTGCCACTGGGAATATGTCCCCCGGATTTGGGAATACCCCCATAGAGACCTGGTAATTTTCCACCCAGCACAAAATCGAAGTCCCTATCAAACCGAACAGAATATGTGAGCAGAAAAGCATCACTGGAAGATACTTTTATATTTGCAAACCGGGAGGTGAACTGCATTCCACCCATGGGGGCCAGCCCTTTCAGGGCAGTCCCTGGATCGTAAGACCCCTTCGGGTACTGGACACGAAGAAATTTTGGAAAGCGCCCATCGGGCTCGGAAACGAAAGCCATATTTTCCACGCCAAACTGAAACTTTAATTCTCCCCAACGGGAAAAGGATTTCGTGAAATCATCATGCCATAGTATTTCTGTGTTTTCTGCCGTAATGTCGGGCGGAGTGCCAGGGCATTTTGCTTGAGAAGCCTGCCATGATAGAGCCAGAACAATCGCCAGGCCCTTATGAAACCAGGTGACGGAACTCATACCTCCTCCTTCAACTCAAGCAGACGTACATAATCTGAAATAATGTTGTGGCGATCAAACCTTTTGAATTCGAACTCCATGGCACGAATGCGATCGCGAAAAACCTTACTGTTCTCTGAAAGGCTACGCAGCCCTTGGACGATTTCATCAAGTCGATCATACGCCACGATGACGCCGGGAAACTGCTCCGAAAAGAAACCGTCCATGCCCGCGCCTCTCGCGGTCATGATGGGCACACCTTGCCCAAGCGCCTCCAGGTAAACCAGGCCAAAACTCTCTGGATAACTTGGCATCGTCATCGCACAGTAGCCAGGAAGTAGCTTATCGATCTGCTCACGATTCTTCTCACCTAGCAGATGAACGCGCTGATCCAGGCCATGACTGGAAATTAGGCCCTTCAATTTTTTCTGTGCTACTGGTGAACCGGGTCCAATAATGTCGAGTGACCATTCGCCGCCGGATTGGTTAAGAATCGCGACTGCCTTGATCAAGCGGTGCAGATTCTTCATTCGCCAAATGTCAAGCCGGCAGATCGTAACAAAACATTGTTCATTCACAGGATTTGATCTGATCGGTGTAAGCGTCTCCCCACTTATATACGGTATAAGATACCCGCGATTCTCTGGTATACCCGCTGGTTGCAACAGGTTTTCTGTGAAAAGACGCCTGCACCAGGGTGTCGGGAATACCAATGCCTTTGCGCTCCGCGCGATACTACGAAAAATCTGACGGTAATGCGGCTTGGCGCGAAATACCTTGCTATCGGTGTTACCCATGAAACACGCAATATACGGAATCCCTAACCAAAGCCATAATCTCCAACAGAGGTACCCTTCGATCGTGAATTTATGGCCGATCGCAATATCAGGGCGTACATCCGCTTCCTTCAAAATATACGCCAGCCTGCGGGCAAGCCGATCAAGAAAGCCAGACTGCAGGAAACCAAAGGGAGGTGCAAAATATCGTATCGCCCAAACGTTGCCCTCCCTTCTGACTGCTTCTTCCGTCGGATTATTTATACGATTGATGGATATGACAATGTTGGTCGCATAGGCTGAGAGCCCTTCCACCAGACGCATGATGACCGGTGTCTTGTTCGGATGAAACACATCAGGGTAATCTCCGCAAATATGCATGACACAGAGGCGCTTCATGTAACCTCACGCAAGTTGGACGCGCGTCGAAAATTATTCATCGCAGCTTCGGCGGAATCGTCTCGAACTCGATCCCAGCACAGGCTTAGCGCCCAAACGAAAGTCAGAATATTGGGGGTAGTTGCAACAGGCCCGGATTCCGTCACTCCATAAGTGATCATATAAATAAACACAAAAGCGGAAAAAGGCTGTGGATGGGTAATATATCCCGCAAGCTGCCGCAGCAGTGCTATCAGTACCAATATGAGGCCCACCACCCCCATTGTAACGAGTGTTTGCAAGTACATATTATGGGCCTGGGTAACGGTAAAACCCCAGAAACCGCGATACACTTCCGGGAGCAGTATCTTGGTTGATCCGTACCCATAACCCAGCAGAGGGCGTTCAAGGAAAGCGTTCCAAGTTGCATGCCATATATCTGTACGTCCCGTTAACGTTGTCATCTCGCTGACTCGTCCGGTTCGTGTAATGGATCTCGCGAGTTCCTGCCAAGGAACGTCCAAGTTGAATAACATCAGGGTAGTGATGCCGGCAGCAACAGCTACGGCAAAACCAGCTGCCGGTCGACGGCGCAACAGGTAAAACCCGAACGCGGAAATGACGGCCACCGTGGGAGTTCGGCTATCTGATAAGATGAGGCAGCTCACCGCGAGGCCTATCGGTATTAAGCAGCGCCAGCTATAAATGGGCAAACGATACCCGACAACGAGCGCACCAACAACAAGGAGAACCAACGAAGAAGCTCGCCCCAATGAGTTAGGCGTACCGGTGATCCCGCCGAGGCGTATCGCTGGTCCGCTTTCCAACGCGGCCATGCCCCATCCCATAACAAAAAACATTCCCAATGAGACGATCAGTACCAAGGATGTACCTATCAGCAAACTGTACAGAATTTCTCGCCTGGTAAGATGTGCTGCTGCACATACCGCGATAGCACAGTAAGAAATTGCCGCAACGCCGCCGCCGAAGGTGTATGCCGGTGTCAGAGAATAAGTGGCGCTGCCAAGAGCAAGCAGCGATAAAAGAGTGAGCCATTTGATGTCGCCTCTAAATAGCTCGATATCAAGCCGCCGGGTCGAAAAGAAGGCAATAACAACAGCGGAACACCATATACTCAGTTTCAATATGGTCTGGGCGTCTATACTTTGATCAGTTAGCTCACGCCTGCGGAATGTTGCGTCTATCAGAAACACCGAGAGCACCATGAAGAGAAGGAGTGCCCATTTACGTCCCCGCGCTGCATGATAGACCACAGCGGCAAATCCTGTGAGCAAGCCCAAGGCTAGAAAAACCACAAGAACGGAAGAGCTGGATTGAAACCCAAGAAAGGGGATAAGCAGACCAATGAAGATGGCAAGCACGACCACAAGCGCGAGAAAAAAGGCTTTCAGCACACTTCCCGGCCGGCTCTTGTTCAGGCTCCATCGTTGATACATACCCGTGGCAGTTTGCAATGCATTGATATCGAACCCTTTCATGACGGCACTCCACGATCAGGTACTTTTTTCAGCAACCAAGCCGCATTTGCTCCCGCCAAACTCCAGCCAATTGCCAATGACACCAACGCACCGCTCACCGACCAATACGCCACCAGCCATGGTGTCAGCACTAAAACAAGGACGGCAGAGGCCGCCCGTCCATAAAATAGCCAGTCGGGCCGGCGTAGTACATACAACCCCGTCTCAAGCGGCTGCACCAAGATCATGGTAAGCATTACGAGACACCAGATGTAAACGGGAACGGAGGCGTCTACGTATTTTTCCTGGTAGAAAAACACAAGCAATGGCTCCGAAAATAAACTGACCAAACCCAGATAGGGAAGCGCCAGTATGAAAAGCCAAGCCCAGGATCGTCTTGTTACCTTCCACATCCCGGTCATTCCCTGCTTGGCATACGCCCAACCGGCACGCGGCTTGTCGACACTGTCAATTGCTTGGATCAACGTACTGACAGGCTGAACGAGGTTTCGCGCTGCTGCAAATACGCCAAGCGCTACGGGGCCGGACATTGCAGCGAGGATGGCTTGGATGGCAAAATTGTATCCAGTATAAGCAAGTGATGAAGCCGCAGCCCAGCG
>CAZYYR010000030.1:3949-10888 GCA_964651465.1 uncultured Nitrosospira sp. | reverse complement strand
CTGTGGGTAAAGGTGCTGTGCTTGTCGCCAGACGTCATCATGGGAACCGTGACAAAAGCGCGCTGAAAGCCTTGCAAGACTTGAAGAGACGCCAAAGCGAAACTCAGCACACCCCACTGATCCTTTGGAAGCATGCGAGCAGCATAGATATACAGAAGAAAGTTACTGCCGGATATAAGAATCTGCTCTGCAAACGCAAGATAGCGGGCCGACTTTGACCTGGCACTCGCATATTGCTGTTCAACTACCGTATCAGCTTCTTCGATTGGAGCGGCACCTCCCTCTTGAGGCAGGTTCGACATAAATTTGATTTGGATATCGTTACTTTTCTATATCTGCAGGCCATTAGAATTTCTGGCCCACAGGATATTAAGAGGCACTTACCACCTTGGATCAATGATGACAACCCATCAGGAAGAAGCTTCGCGGCCTACGAGGAGATACCTTGATTCTGGTGGAATGGCTTCTATCAGCTCTGCTGCAAATCTGTCTTGCAATTGATAGGCCTTTTCAGTGTCGCTGGAAATAGAGGAAATTCTGAAGAGCAGGCCATCCGATACCCGTCCCCTGAGACCATCCCGAACTGTTGCAATCTTCTGCTCGAGATTACTCCGGACGGTCCTGTCCCCCAGCCTGATCCAATAGGTAATGGGTTCGCGACGCTCTTCCGCTATGGCGACCAGACGAGTTACTGGGATGGTGGTTTCATGAGCTTGCAATTCTCCTTTTGCACTTTTTGCGATCTGGAAACCCTGCGCTGGGTAACACACCTCGGGAAAATGCACCTGGGATTGCTTTGATTGCTCCTCCCCATACGCCAGTGCAAGCATTATAGTCTGCCCGGTCTCGGAATCACGATAAGCGCGGCTGACAATTTGTGAATAGATACGATCCAGCACCTCCTGCTGCTGTGGATTCACGACGCTGGTTATATCGATCGGTATCATCGACCAGGTGCCGAAATTTCCTGGGATGAGATTTTCATAATCGATGCGATCAGCCGAATCACGCATGATACGCTCAGGTTTCATGGCAATTGCTGAAGCAGCGGCGGCGAACATGAGTATCAGAATAAGCAGGCTGACTCGTGTCATGACAATTCCCTAATTGATGGATCTCAAGAAGCCCTGGATGGACGATTGATGAATGTGGCACTCAGTTGAAGAATGGAATCCACAGCAATGATGATCAGCAACGCGCTCAAAAACAGTACCATGCCTGCAAATCCATGCAGGAAACCCTGACCGGCCTCATCTCCAAAATGATACGTTATCAGTGTCAGCACCATGACACGGATAACGTTGGCGGTAAATGAGATCGGCACGATCAGGATGGCAAGCGTGATGTTGCGGAAAAGCGAGTCATGACGAATAATATTGAGGTAGAGCAGACCAAGCGCTTCAAGCGTAAACAACGTATGAAGACCGGCACATGCATCGGCGACCAGCAGTTTGTATTGCCCGATCTGCAAAATCACCCCCGTACGGGCGATGGGATAACCCGCCCAGAAAAGTATATTCTCGGCAACATAGGAAACGGCCATTTTCATCGGCATCGTGACCGCGTCCACGATCGATCCGGGCAATGGAATCATGAAAAGCATGAAAAAGAGGGAAAACCACTGTGCTTTGAGGGCAGCCTTCCCCCGCATGAGCAGAAGAATTCCTGCGAGCAGCCAGATGACGGAACCGATCTCAAGAACCAGGATTTCTTGCGAACGACCGACGACATAGAAAAGCAAGCCGAAGATTAAAATCGGCCAGCCCACGGTTGGAAGAGCAGGTTGGCCTTCACTCACACGCCACATGTCAGGCCACTTGCGATATATAAGCCAACAGGCAATACTAAGCACGATGGGCCCATGCGCCTGCTGATCCGTACTCCATACACCCCGAAAGAGATCGACCAGACTCGGTAAATACAGTACGATTAATCCGGTAATGATCGGCAGCCATGCCAGCAGCCGATTGCGCCAGTCTTCCGGCTGGCTTGATCTATCGAATGTAATTGACGAATCAGTACTCATCTTGCTCTTATCTCGCGTATCATCTCCACACCTACGTGCCGCTGCCGTGCTGCTTGCATCGGGGATCATTCTCAGCCTGTTTGTGGGAGGCGCCCAGCCTATTGCTGTCAACCTGATACCCGAACCATGGGATAAGCTGGCCCACGGTGTCGTTTTCATCCTGCTTGCGTGGGCAATTGGTATGGGCAGTGGACTGGACGGCCGGCGCAGGCTTGTCGTCGCACTCTTTGGAGCTTTGATGGTAGGAGCGGCCGATGAATGGCATCAGATATCTCTCCCCGGCCGGCAGGCCGGATGGTCGGATTTTGTCGCCGATGCCGCGGGTAGTTTGATCGGAACAGCCTTGCTGGCAATCGTGCGGATAAGACGACATTAAGACCATGATGATCGCCGGACGGTGTTCATTTATCGAGACTCGGTCACCTTTTACAAAGAAGAAGACCTGAAGATATGGCGCGCAAGCTGTCCGGTATATTTTTCGCATGCGTAGATGACTCGATGGGACCCTCTGCATTCGCTTCCTGCATTCGTCCCGCTCAAAATTGGTTCAACACGGTGCCGACGGATATTGCACCTGTTTCCTGAAGACTATGCGCCAGTCCGACGGTTTCTTCCAGCGAAGTGTGATCCTTGCGCGCAACGATAAGCGCAGCAGAAGTTCGCGCCGCGATAATCTGTGTTTCCGCATACTCGCTTGCCGCCGGGGTATCGATGATAACGATGTCAAATTCGCGGGCTGCCGAATGCAACAGATCGGCAAACCGGGCTCGACCGAGCAGTTCGTGCGGATTTGGCGGCACAGCACCGGCTGGAAGTACATAGAGACCCAGTAATGAAGGCATGCGAGCGATTGCTTCCATACCGATGCGGCCAGCAAGCAGGCTGGACAGCCCCCCATTACCGCTGAGCTTGAACAAATCATGCTGGCGGGGAGCCCGAAGATTCGCATCGATGAGCAGGGTGCGCTTGCCAAGTTGCGAAAACAGAATCGCCAGATTGGCCGAAATGTAACTGCGCCCTTCTCCTGCGCCAGGACTGACGATGGCAAGTGTATTCCGACCCACCTCGGCATCAAACCATCGCAACATGAGCTGACTGCGCAAACCGCGCAGTTTTTCTACGATCGTGCTGAACGGGTTGTAGACCGCTACCAGCCGATGATCGAGACTGCTATCCCCCGTGGGCAGGTAGAGATTGTTGAACTGCCGAGAAAGAGCGAATCGCACATCGTCTTCCGTAAGCAGCCCAAGTTCTACGGCGGTCGTACCAAATTGCTTGCCCTGTTCGATCTGTAGCCGCAGTATGCGATCAGCATTTTCAGGGGAGAGGCGCCCCGTATCGATCAGAATGGCTCCAATGGAGCTGCTGCTGCCAACGAATTGGGACTGGGGCTTATCATTGGTGAAAGACTCGCTAGACTCGCCAGGAGCCGCCGTGGGATTTCGTTTGATGGCCGGGAAGCTGGCGCTTAAAGGCTTCATGTCAGGTTTCCGTTCAGATATTCAGGTTGCTGATGTGCCCAACCGCTTGAGCAAAGCGCGAGGCCGAGCGCTGGAGATGACTGCGAGCACCGGAAGATCAATAGCCGTGATAAGGTCTGTCGAAGAACGTATACGACGATTGCTCAATTCAAGCACCAGGGCGGTTGCGATACCCAGCAGCGTTCCCAGGAAAATGGCAATCAACGTATTGAGCATGATCCTCGGCCGCGAGTGCTCGGTGGGTACCGCGGCAGGATTGAGCATCACCACATTTGTCTGAACTGAAAGGCTTTCCAGGCGGGTCAGATTGGAACGCTGACTGACCGCTTCCAGATTGCGCTGTGCAGCTTCGACATCACCCAGAAGTACCCCAATCTGATCGCGTTGCCTGTTCAAATCAAGTACACGCTCCTTCTGCTTTTCCATTGTGTCGAGAAGTTCCTGCTCTTTCCTTTTTCCAGCATCGTATGAAGTATCCATGCTGGTGTGGATTTTCTTGATTTCGATTGCCAGCCGACCACGCAGAGAGGCAAGTTCGGATTGCATGCGCTTTGTTTGAGGATGGTTTGGACCAAGGTAGATATTGCTTTCCTGAAGCTTGGCATCCAGGCGTGCAATATCGGATTTGAGGCTGTTGACAAGAGGATTCTGAATGACTTCAGGCAGCGTTTCAGGGTTTTCCACCGCTTTGCGCTTACTGCTGCTTTCCGATGTTTGTGCCTGGATAAGAGTTAACTGAGCCGAGAGATCGTTCAGCTTGCCCACTTCATAGTCCAGGCGTTCGTCGGTGGCGACGATGCCTGTCTTCTGCTGATGCACGGAAAGCGCGGATTTGGCTTTTTCAAGCTCATCCCGGGCCACTTTGACCTGGTCCTCGAACCACCCGGCATATTCTCGCGCAGGCGCCACCTTGAGCCCGAGAGTGACATCGATATATGCCTGTGCAAACGCATTGGCGATTGCCGCTGCAAACTCGGGATCAACTCCGGAATATTCGATGTTGATGACGTTGCTTTCCCGCGAAGGCCTGATGTCAAGTTTCTTCTTCAAGAGGTTAACCAGCCAGACCGTCAGGCTGCCTTTGCCCCCGTCCTCTATCCATTGTTCCTTTATGGCCTCATTTTCATCCATGCGCAACATCTTGACGACACGCTCGGCAACCCTGTCGCTATTGATGATATCGATCTGTGTAGCCATATATGCAGGAGATGCCAGGCCGGGCAAAACCATTCCCGCGATAGGATCCGGCGACTTGACGTCGACCACCACGGAGGTGCTGGCGGTGTATTGCTTGGGCAGCAGCAGGCTCACCACGAGCGTGGTAATCACCGTAAAGAGCAGGATAGCTGTGACGAGCTTATAGCGCGATCGAATGATGAGCAGGAATTGTAGGAATGTCATGAACTGGCGCTCTTAAAATATGCTTTCTCGCACGTAGAGGATATCGTCCGGCTGTACGGCATCGGTCATTTCAGGAGAAAGCCTCTCCACAATTCCTTCGGCATTTTTCCGGTGAAGACGCAGCCACCATTCACTGCCGCGAGCGGTGGGCCCTCCGCCTTGGGCAAGCGCCTGTCTGACCGTCATGCCCCGTTCGATACGATAGGCTCCCGGCCGCTGGGCCTCCCCATAAATATAGAACATCGGCGCACGATGGACATAGACGGTATCGCCGCCTTTGAGGGATATGTCATCATCCGACCCTTCTGCAAGATACAATGCAGGTATATCGATCACCTTGCGAAACGGCTTGCCTTCCCGGATGCCGGTGACGATGGCATAGTCGTCACCGGCCGGGGTGACGCCTCCCGCGGCTGCCAGCATATCGCTGACCCGGCTGAGGGTTTCCAGGGGGAAGCGCCCCGGCCTGTTTACCTGCCCCAGCACGCTTACCTGATTGCCTCGAATTTGCAGGAGGATCATGGTGACCTGAGGTTCCCGGATAAAGCGCCCATCCTTCAGGGCGGCGGCAATCTTCTGTTCAGCAGCCGCCACAGACAGTCCTCCTACCTCTACAGAGCTGACCAGCGGAAACGAGATGGAACCACTCTCCGACACCCGGGTTTCCGTGGTGAGGTCGGGGTTCTGAAATACCTGGATACGAACGATGTCTCCCGCCGCCAGAGTATAGTCGAGATTATCCACCGCGCTGGCACCCGTCCCCATCAGGGCCAGGAGAAAGACTGATATCCGAATCAGAGCTTGAGCCATATACACTTCATGTCCTTTCGATAATTTGATGAGTCTTTACCTTAAACCGGCTGCGCCCCGCTCAAGCATGGTATCCGCACTCGATTTCGACGTATTTGTATCAGCAGGAGGGGCGGTCGCCGCAACAGCAGCGGATTGCGGAGGAGCACTTTTATCGGTGTCGGCAAATTCTCCCATGTAGGTGATCTGGGCCTTGTCCTTGAGTGCATTTATTTCCTGTCGGGCTGCTTCTGCTGCCCGTTGATTGCCAAGAAACTGCTGGATACGGGGCAGTGCGGCAGCCTCAGTAACCGGAACAGACTGGGAAGCGGCTATACGCATCAACGTGATGGATTGGGGACCCTGAATGACCAGTCCTTGGCCGACTTTGAGTGGATGTATTTTCGGCAGCAATTCAAGAGGAATCTGTTCAGCAGAACGGGTGGCGCTGCCGGCCGAAAACTTGACCTCCTTGCCCTTGAGCCAGTTTGCAATATCTTCCATCGATTTGCCTGCATCGAGCATCTGTCGCATTTCGTCGGCAATGCCGGCGGTTGCGGGTACCACAATTTCCTGGATGTTATAGATACGTCGCTCTGCAAAAAGCTGAGGATGTTCCGAATAATACTTCTTTGCTTCCTCCACATCCGGTTTCGGAAGCGCTGCGGCAATTTGCTCCAGATACGCACGGGCAAGGATTTCCCGTCGCGCATTTTCAATAGCCATCAGAATCTCCGGCGAACGGTCCAGTTTTTTACTGACGGCCTGCTCTACAGCCAACTCCTGATCGACAAGTCTATCCAGGATTTGACGGCGGAGCTTGGGTGCCGCCTCGGGGCTGCTTGCAGTTGCGCCGGTCCGCGCCAACAGGTAGTTGAGCTGGTGCACGGAGATTTCCCCGGAATTGACCTTCGCGGCAATCTGGCTGGCAGGCGGCTGTGATTCCTTGCTGCCGCACCCGCCGAGCGTAACGGCAAGTGACAGGAGCAGTAATGACGATATTGATTGTTGTCGGCTAAGTTTCATTTGGGTAACTAGTATCAAGGAAGATATGACGCAAAAAATCCGGAGTGTTACTTGGGGCAAGCACGTGCAACGAGACTATTCATGGTTACGACCCATCGGACCCTGATTGAAGGGGTCTGGGTGGGTTTTGGGTCTCGTGATCTTTGGAAAAGGGTTCATCTTATGCGGGTTGTACTACGATATCATGACTGGTGGTTTAGCGTGAATATATGTGCC
>CAZYYR010000030.1:0-3849 GCA_964651465.1 uncultured Nitrosospira sp. | reverse complement strand
CCTTAAAAAGTAAATCTCACTGCGAGGCTTGCGGCATTGCTGTCATAGTCGAATCCGCGAAGGCTGGAGGATCGACGATCCTTTTGCAGCATTCCAGTAATGAGTAGTACGTTCATTGGCTGCCAATCCAGTGCGATATGCGCTGAGTGCTGGGAATCACTGCGCGGTTCGAAAGGTAGCAGGCTGACTCCCCCGCGAAAATCCCGCATAACATAATCGTAACGCAGACGTAACTGGGTTTTTGCAGTAATCTGCCAGGATGGCGCCACCGTAAATCGGTCGGTCACCGCGTAACTGCTGGACCACCTTTGAAAGAGTAGAGGATTGAGTTGAAAATCCGCTGCGGTCTGGAAGTTGATAAGGTCGTGCGACCAACTGGCCATGAGTCGTGTTTTCTCCGTAATTGCCCAGTTGAGGTTGAAATTTCCGACGAAGCCATTGAAGTCACGCTGAGGAAAGTGTGCATGTTCTCGCTGCAGATAGCCTGCACGCCCCTCGATAGATGACTTTGCAGTAACAGGCCAAACCAGGCGCACTTCATGCTCCAACTCATTGAAACGGGTATCAAACAGTGCACTCGCGATGGGCTGGGGTCGCTTGACGAATTCCCCCTCTCCAGCCCTTACCTTATACGTCAGCGTACTTCCTTTGGCAAAAGCGTATCGGATACCCCCCTCGACAGAGGATATCTTGTTATCGAAATCCTGTACGGTAAGCCGGCTGTTCTTTATGACATTATGATTTATCCCGCCCACGATATGCCAGGCCCTGCTGAGCTCGAACACCCCGTCGAAACGGAAATTGTCGGTCGTACGCAGATTACGGTTGGTGGAGTTGATGAACCCCGTAAGATTGCCAAAGTTGTTAAGTGCCTCGCTGTGACTGCTGCTCAATCGGCCATGCAGATAAGGCGTGAGGTACCAGTTCCAAGCAGCTGTATAATTCTTGCCGAGGAAATCGAGAAAACTGAAATTAAGATATCTGTTGTCGACGAGGCTACCGGTAAGCTCGAAACGCTGCATCGAAAATGTCTTGTTCAGATTCAGAGTCGCCGTAGTCGTAATGATCTGGTCCGATTTAGTGGGGGTCCCGAGAAACGCAACTGGATCGATGAGGGGCGAAAGCCGAAAGACATTGCTGTCGAACATATAGGTGGTGCCTGCACTCAAGGTAAGTGTATCCCCGGGCCGTCCCAATCGGCCAAAGTCCACGGGAGCGGCAAGTGCGTATTGGTGCATCAGCAACAGGCAGGCAGGAAGGGCAAGGGCAATCCGGCAACAAATTTGATGGGAAAGATTCCGAGTTTGTTTTCTTCTCATTAAATTCTCTATTCTTTCTCAACAAAAACCGCAACTTATCATCTGATCGGAGGGAAAGAAGCAGCAGCCCGTCGTTTCAGATCTTTTCCATACCCAGATGCCGGAGGGGGTCGAAGCTCAGTACTCAGTAGGCGGCACGATCCTTGAGAACGATCAAAACAGTCTTGATGATGATGTGCAGGTCGAGTTGCAAGGACCAATTACGCAGATAATCGAGATCGTGATCGATGCGAGCCTGCATCTTGTCCAGAGTACGGGTTTCGCCCCGATAACCGTTGACCTGAGCCCAGCCGGTAATGCCGGGCTTGACTTTGTGGCGAATCATGTAGCCCTTGATAAGATTCCGGTAGATCTCGTTGTGGGCCACCGCATGCGGTCTAGGGCCGACGATGCTCATGCGTCCTTGCAGAACGTTGACGAACTGCGGTAGTTCATCCAGCGAATTCCCGCGCAGAAATGCGCCCACCCGAGTGATACGGCTATCGCCCTTTTCCGCCTGCCGGATCGTGTCGCCATCCTCACACACACGCATCGAACGGAATTTATAGACGAGTATCTCTTCTCCATCCAGGCCATAACGGCGTTGCTTGAATATGATAGGACCGGGCGAATCCAGTCTGATGGCAATTGCAATGATCAGCAATAGGGGCGAAATCAGCAGCAGAATGAGCAGGGATAGAATGATATCGCTGGCCCGCTTGATAATTCCGTTAGATCCGGTAAAAGGCGATTCGCACACGGAAATGACCGGTGTGCCGCAGATCGTGCCACTACGGCCCTGAATCAGGTCGGTAACAAACATGTCCGGCACAAAATATATCGACGCAGTCGTGTCCTTCAGTTCATCCAGCACATGCAGGATGCGCGGCTGAGAGGCCATCGGCAGTGACAGATAGATAAACTGGATGCGATTTTCCTTGACGAATTCGGGAAGCTCACGTAAACGGCCGAGCAGTGGATTATGTCCTGCCTGTGGAAGCCTGCTCTGATTCCGGTCATCGAAAAATCCCGACAGTTCTATTTTTGAATACCGCGCTTCCTGGATGCGGTCAGCCAGTGCCACCCCCTGCTCGTTCATGCCAACGATGATCGCACGCTGGGACGGGCCCTGCAGCATGAGCAGGTAAGGCGCGGCCAGACGAAAAGAGAGGTGAGCGCCAATCTGGCTGAGGGGGGCGGCCCACAGCCACGTAACGAGCGCCTCGTTGGAGAACTCGGCAATATAACCCGTGGCGAATCCGAGAAAAAGCAGCAGCAGCGCCACCCAGAACCAGCTATACATGACGTCGAAAACGAGCCGCTTCACTGATGCCTGCAGATGGGAGGCGCCTGGAAAGGTGATCGAAAATACGATCACCGCAAGGATCAGATAGGGTGGAAGCAGTTCACCTTCAAACCGGATGCTCACGAGCCACAGGGAAATAGTGAGGATCGCAGGGTCGAGAATGGACTCTACAGCGCTCAGCATATTGTTGCTGAGGGGACCTCGGGAACGAGGCGCTGAAACGGTCGAAGCGGAAAAAGTCGGGTTGGCTTCAGCCATGGCTGGGCCTGCGCTCGATTTTGGAGACGGCCTGCACGCGATTGTAGACGTCGAGTTTTTTGAATATCTGATGCAGATGATTCTTCACGGTATATGAACTGATGCACAAAATGTTGCCTATTTCGGCATTGGTCTTGCCTTTTTTTACCCAATCCATTATCTCCGCCTCGCGCTCGCTCAGTCCGTAAATCTCGCCGGACGATGGCTTTACTTCCAGCGGCATCCGGAAGGATTGCGGCAGCGGCGCTACCCTGCGTAATGCCGTATCCAGGTAGGGCAGAAGGACTTCTATCGCGCTGAGTGTGGACTCATCAAGCTTGTCCTGGGAGCTAAAAATAACATAAAGACAGTCGTTGCGCCCACGTTCATCGCTGATGCCATGCAAAAGCGAAGTGCGCATACCTTTCAGGGCTCTGGCAAAGGAGCACGAGGAAATACTATCCGGATATGGAATGCACGCTTCACCAACATGGGTTTCATGTACGCTGGACGCATATGGCATCCTGCCCAGTTCGACCCAGCGATTATAGAATGACTGAAGCAGTGGATAGAGTCGCGCCGGTTCCAATTGTTTGGTTCTGAGTCCCGGCAAAGGTGAAACGATGTCGTGGCGTATAGAATTTGAACCAAAGTTACCCCACGTGGCAAGCATGATTTCATGAGGCAGATAGTGCTGCACTTCCCCCTGTAGCCACCTCAGCAGATCGGAATGGCTGCGCACCTCTATCCCTTCCTGGATGATGCGGGAATATCGTTCGAGATGCTCAGCGGGCAGTGATGAGAAAAAACCCATGGTGTAAGTGAGCCGATAAGCTGGTCAATTCATTGTTCGGGAGGCATGAAAGCTATCGCCACGCACATCAGATGTGCTGCACCTTCCAGGAGAACCGGCACCTCAAGGGTGGCCTGTCTTGAAGGGTTCTGCATTCGTGTTGTCAATCCGGTTTCCATGAGGCCGGCTAATCTGGCTTTTGCAGCGAGGGGCAA
>CAZYYR010000029.1:6864-16433 GCA_964651465.1 uncultured Nitrosospira sp. | reverse complement strand
GCGGGAGAACCGCTGGCGGAATATCCGCCGGGGCCGCCAATTGCAAGGGAACCCAAATTATAGGCGCCGACAAAAACCACGATCTGGTCGGCGGCGACGCTGAAATTGGAAATACTGATGGCGTTGCCGTTATCCGGCTGAAAAAACCGTACATTGAATGTGTCCCTGCCCAACCCGGAAACTGCGGTCAGGCTATCCTGGAACCGGCTCTCGAATACGGTGGCCGCGGAATCCAGTATGCCCTGGCGGTAACTATTCGCGCCCGTGAAAAAACCCGAACTGTCGTAGCGGTAATCGAAAACGATATCGACATTCGCTCCGGCGGACTGGCCGAAAGCGAGAAGCGGCGCAAACAAGAGAACCGGGAACCTGATTTTCATTTGTGACTCCTGTTGAGTGGATACTGAAGGGATATTCAGCGCATCAATGCCTGCAACGGGTCCATATATTTCAGACCGAATTCCTCCGCGATGGCTGGATAGGTCACCGCTCCCCGATGGGTATTGAGACCATATCGCAGCGCCCGGTTTGTCCGCAGCACTTCCAGCCCCTGCTCCGCCAGCAGCATGGTATAAGCCCCGGTCTGGATACTGAGCGCGAAGGTGCTGGTGCGCGGCACGGCGCTCGGCATGTTGGCCACGCCGTAATGCACCACGCCATCGATTTCGTAGACTGGATCGCTGTGTGTCGTAGGCCGGATGGTTTCCACGCAGCCTCCCTGATCCACTGCAACATCCACGATGACCGCTCCCTTTCTCATGCCCGGCAGCATCGCCGCGGTAACCAGCGAGGGCGCGCGCCCTCCGGGGATCAATACCGCGCCGATCACCAGATCGGCGCTGAAAACGATCTCCTCAATGTTGTATTCGTCGCTGAAGCGCGTCTGCAGTTGTCCGCGATAGATGTCATCCAGATATTTCAGCCGGTCATGGCTCACATCCAGGACGGTGACACGGGCCCCGCCGCCGACTGCGACACGGGCAGCATTCGTACCGACAATGCCGGCTCCCAGGATCGCGACGTTGGCGGCAGCCACACCCGGAACTCCGCCCATCAGGACACCGCGACCGCCATATGTCCTCTGCAGATAAGTCGCACCGATCTGGGTGGCCATACGCCCTGCTACCTCGCTCATGGGTGCCAGCAACGGGAGTTTTCCATCCTCGGCCTGGACAGTCTCGTACGCGATCGCAGTGGCCCCGCTTTCCAGCAAGGCATCGACCAGCGGCCTGTCGGATGCCAGGTGAAGATAGGTGAACAATATCATGTCCGCCCGCAGAAAACGGAATTCCTCCTGCGTCGGCTCCTTGACCTTGACCACCAGTTGCGCCGACCATACTTCCGCCGCATCGGCGATGATGACAGCCCCGGCCGCCTGATACTCTTCATCCGAAAGAAAGCTGCCCTCCCCGGCCTTGCTTTGTACGAGAACCCGATGCCCTCGCCGCGTCAGGGCCCTGACCGTGCTCGGCGTCATGCCGACACGATTCTCATCCTCCTTGGTTTCCCTGGGTAAACCGATCAGCATAGGCATGCGATGACTGTGAATAAACGATCCGGTATTATTCTCGCGAGCATTGCGGAATGACAGAACGGGCAAGACACGTCCGCTCCTAGCCAGCCTCCGGATGAGTCGCGCTCCCGGCGCATATCGCGCCATGGGGTTTCACGCTCAAGCCCCGCTTGCGGTTCAGGTATTACAACTTTTTTCAAGTATACAACCCCATCCGGGAGATACTGGAAAAAATTGTCCTGTCGCTGGGACACTGCGGAGCATGCGCCATGGGCATTCCCCCCAGTCCCCGGACAGGAATACAGACTACGGCAATTCCCGATATGCTGATGCCATAGTCATGCGAGACATGGATCGCATGTCAGGTGTCGATCCGCTTTCTTCCGGAATCGGCCGTACCATGCGGCCTACATAACTGTCTGCGCAGGTGCTCAAGCACGCACTCGCGGGTGTCGACCCCCCGCTCGAGAGCGGATCGATAATCCAGGGTCAGAGTCGAATGCCCGCTTCCGGGCACGGCAAGTGAGCGGAAACGTCGCTCGCCCGATCCAGTCGTGCCATTCAGGTGCGACTGCAGCCTCTCGAACCGCATGGCGGGACATCGCATATCTTCCTCGAAGCGAAGAGCAAGCAAGGACATGTCGTCCGTACGATTCGATGCATGCGCCAATACGCCGGGCTCGACATCGAGCGCACCGGGTTGGAAAAGCGGGAGGCTCGGCTGTGCCGACACCGGCGCCAGCAACGCTTCTTCCAGCATCATGGCGAAAACAAAGCCGCCGGTATAGCACATGCCGATGGCGCCGATGCCGGGCCCGCCACGTTCCGCATGCACTTTCCGGCACAGTGCCCGCAATGGCACGGTAATGGCGCTGGATCTGCCTGCCGCAAGATTGTTGAATTCACGTCGGATACAGACGAATGGCGCCTTGAGGAGGCCAGCCATAACGCTCTGGAGCGGTTTTCCGAACAGGAGCGGCAGGACGACGTGAAAACCGCGGTCCGCGATCCACTCCGCAAACTCGACCGTTTCCCGCGTGAGACCCGGCAATTCATGCAGCAGAATGACGCCCGGTCCTTCCCCTTTGCGGAAAAGACGAAACGTACGATCCCCGTCCGTGAACGTTTCTTCGAAAAAACCTTCGATAGCGATCACTGCGCTCTTCCCGCTGAAGACCTGAAGTCTTTCCGGTCAATGGACTCCAGCGGGCATTCAGGCTGGCATCCGGGATCATTTTCGGGTCGCCGCGTGGCGGATTTTCCGGAACTGACGAGATCCAGGCCGCAGCGATCCTCTCGGCTCCTACTCCTATATAGCCTTGACCATCTCTTCGACCACCTTCTTCGCATCGCCGAATATCATCATGGTCTTGTCCATGTAGAACAGGTCGTTGTCTAACCCGGCATAACCGGCCGCCATGCTGCGCTTGACCACCATGACGGTCCGCGCCTTGTGGGCATCGAGGATGGGCATGCCATAGATCGGGCTGCCGGGAACATTGGCCGCGGGATTGACGACGTCATTGGCCCCCAGCACCAGCACCACGTCGGTGTTCGAAAAATCGCTGTTGATCTCGTCCATCTCCAGTACCTGCTCATAGGGGATCTCTGCTTCCGCCAGCAGCACGTTCATGTGCCCCGGCATGCGTCCCGCCACCGGATGAATGGCAAAACGCACGTTGACGCCTTTTTCGTGCAGCACTTCCGCCAGTTCCTTGACGGCATGCTGCGCCCGCGCCACTGCCAACCCGTAACCGGGAACGATGATCACGCTATCCGCATTGCCCATGATGAAGGCGGCATCGTCCGCGCTGCCGCTGCGATAGGTTTTCTGTGTGCCGTCGCTCACCGCCGCGGTACCGCCTTCGCTGCCGAAGCCGCCAAGTATGACGGAGAGGAAAGGCCGGTTCATGGCCTTGCACATGATATAGGACAGGATCGCGCCGGAGCTTCCTACCAGCGAACCGGCAATGATGAGCATGGGATTGCCGAGGGAGAAGCCGATGCCCGCCGCCGCCCAGCCCGAATACGAGTTGAGCATGGAGATGACCACGGGCATGTCGGCTCCGCCGATGGGAATGATGATGAGAAAGCCGAGCACGAAGGCAATGGCGGTCATCGTGGCGAAGGCGGTCCAGTTGGTCGTCTCGCTGAAGAAGAACCACAGGCCGAATCCGACCATCACGACGGCCATGACCAGATTGACCATATGCTGCCCGCCAAAGGTGATGGGCGCCCCGCTCATCCGGCCCGAGAGCTTGAGGAACGCGATCACCGAGCCCGACCAGGTCATGGCGCCGATGAATGTGCCAAGGAAAAGCTCGAGCTTGCTGCCCATCGGCAATTGTTCGGGCAGGTTGAACGATACGGGATTATTGACCGCGGCAATCGCGATGAACACCGCAGCCAGCCCAACCAGGGAGTGCATGAAGGCAACCAGCTCGGGCATGGCCGTCATCTGCACACGCCGCGCGACGACCGCGCCGATGACGCCTCCAATAGCGATGCATGCCAGTATCAGCGCCCAGTTCTTGGTGATGGTAAGCGTGGTGACGACGGCAATGGCCATACCCACCATGCCGAACAGGTTTCCCCGTCGTGCGGAAAGCGGAGAACTGAGCCCTTTCAGCGCCAGAATGAAGAATACGGACGCGATGAGATACGCAAGCGCGACGATGTTTGCCGACATTGACTAGCTTCCTTTTTTATCTTTTTTTCTGAACATTTCCAGCATCCGCTGGGTGACGAGAAATCCGCCGAACACGTTGATCGAAGCCAGCATCACCGCGAGGGCCCCCAGCCATACGCCCCAGTCGGTCTCCGCCGGTCCGGCAGCCAGCATGGCGCCCACCAGAATGATGCCGGAAATTGCATTGGTCACCGACATCAGCGGGGTGTGCAGGGCCGGAGTCACATTCCATACGACGTGATAGCCGACGAATACCGCCAGCACGAAAACAGTGAGATTAATGATGGTCGGATCGATTTCACCAATCATGACTACTCCTTCTATTCAGTAATTCTTCTCTCATAACATCGGGAACCGCGGGTTCCGAAGTATTCCGACGTAAATAAACCGCTACGAAAAAGCGCTCGTAATGTTTTGGACGTTTCAGCGCTTCCCTATTTTTTTCCGGTCACTTCTCCGTCCGCACAGACCAGCGTACCGGCCACGACCTCATCTTCGCGGTCTATCTTGAGCTCGCCGTTCTTGTCATCCAGCATCAGATTGAGGAAGTTCAGCAGATTGCGAGCGTAAAGGGCACTGGAATCCGCCGCCACCAAGCCCGGCAGATTGGCGATGCCCACGAGATGAACCCCGTGCTTGACCACGGTCTTGTCCAGTTCCGACAAGGGGCAGTTGCCGCCCGCTTCTACCGCCATGTCGACGATCACCGAGCCGGGTTTCATGGCACGGACGGTTTCTTCCTTGATCAGGACAGGGGCGGGGCGACCGGGAATCAGTGCCGTGGTAATGATGATGTCGGCGGCCGCGGCCCGCTGGTGCACCAGTTCGCCCTGGCGCCGCTTGTAATCGTCGGACATTTCGCGTGCGTATCCGCCCGCTGTCTCCGCCTGCGCTTTTTCTTCATCGCTCAGGGGAACCTCGACGAATTTGGCACCCAGGCTCTCCACCTGCTCCTTTGCCGCAGGACGCACGTCGAACGCTTCGATCACCGCGCCCAGCCGCTTGGCCGTGGCAATGGCCTGCAAGCCCGCCACTCCCGCGCCCAGGATCAGCACTCTGGCAGCCTTCACCGTGCCTGCGGCGGTCATCAGCATGGGAAAGAATTTCTGGTAGACATTGGCCGCCACCAGCACCGCCTTATAACCGGCGATATTGGCCTGGGACGACAGGACGTCCATGCTTTGCGCACGGGAAATACGCGGCAGCTTTTCCATCGCGAAAGCCGTGATGCCATGACGGGCAAGGGCTTCGATGCCTTCCGCATTCTGTGGGGCCAGCAGGCCAACCAATACTCCGTCCTTCCGCATCAGCGCCAGCTCATCCGGAGCGGGTCCGCGCACCTTGAGCACGATCCGGGATTGCTCATACAGTTCCGCCGCGCTGGCGACGATGGTTGCGCCGGCAGCCTGATACTCTTCGTCGGGGATGCTAGCCCCCGCTCCTGCACCGGACTGCACCAGAACGACATGGAAGCCCTTGGCAGTAAATTTCTTGACCGTTTCGGGCGTGGCCGCAACCCGCGTCTCTCCTCCCCGAATCTCTGCGGGTATACCGATATGCATGAATTAATCCCCCTTTACCTTTATCCTGTACTGCGTTTCCATTCTTCTATCCGCCAGTATCTATCGCAAAACGGCAGGGAACTTCTACCCCCGCCTGTGACCTGCCCGGCAAAAACTTTGAATTATAAATGAACCGGGGCATGATGCATGCGGATTATCGAAAAGAGAAGCGGAAGCGGCCCATCCCAGTGGTGGTTCAGGACGCTTGCAGGGCCATCCCGGCACATTCCGCCTTCCGGCCGATCCCGCCCGGGCGCGCCTCCACGATTTACGCTTCGATCCTGCTCGCTTCGCTCAGGCAATGGCTGATCCAGCGCGTGGTCAGCTTCTCCTGGACGCTGTTCTGGCGCAGCCGCGACGCTAGACCGCCGAAGTCCACCTGATCGAGAGGCTGATCCTGATTGAAGCAGGAAAATACGTAGGTGATTTCCCCGGTATCCGGATCCTTGTGCGGTTGCAGGCATTGTGCGCAAATCTCCTTCATCATGCACTGCATGGGCGAATTGATGGAACCGATGGCGAAATGATCTGTTTTCAGGTATGGCTGAAGCTTCGTGTGACGAGCGGCACCGACCGCTGCCATCATCCTGTCGGAACCGATCGCGATGATGCGGTCGACCTCGGATAGCGGGATTTTCTGTGCTCCCAAGGCTCCGCTTCCATAAGCGACCATCGCATCCACGATATTTCCGACAAAACTGAGATCGCCCTGGCGGGTGGGCTCGAAGCCGGGCGCCTCGTCACAGCACCATACGACGATATCCGCCGCGGCCTCGATTTCCTCAACCTTGTAGCGGTCGATCAGCTTCTTGTAGCCCGCAAAGTAGAGAATTTTCGACCCTGCCGCGCGGCCTGCCGCGCCTATCGAAAACAATACCGCATTGCCCAGCCCGCCACCAACCAGCACGACCGTTTCACCCGGCGGAATCTCGGTAGGTGTGCCGGTGGGACCCATCAATACCACCGGGTCGCCCGGATTGAGCTTGGCACACAGGTCGGCCGACCCTCCCATCTCCAGGGCGATCAGCGATACGAGCCCGCGGGACACGTCAACCGACGCTCCGGTGAGCGCAATGCCCTCCATGGCCAGCTTGGTTTCCCCTGCGGTAGTGGCGAGCGTCGCGAAATTCTGGAAGCGATAGAACTGGCCCGGGTGGAAACGTTCCACCGCCATGGGCGCGTGCACCACGACCTCGACGATATTGGGGGTCAGGCGTTCGATCCTCTGGACCGTCGCGCGCATCCGTCCGTTGATTTCGGCAAAAAACAGCCACGCCGGTTTCGTGGATACGGGCGCAAGGCGCTCCAGCACCCGGCTTACCACAGGATAACCCTGTTTGGCGCTGGACATCGCTTTCACCACATTCCCCGAATAAGAGGGATGCAGATCCCCGAAGAAGCTGATGAAACGCCCATCCTCATTCCGGCTCATCAGGACGCTCGGTGTTTCCGGCTTCGGATTTCCGCGCGCCGGGCTGACCTGATCGCCATTCTCGTCACATGCGGCAAAATACCGGCCGTGCAGCTTGAAGTTCTTGTCGTCTTCCCGCGCGAGCACCGTATTGGGCTGGGTACCTGCCGCGACCAGGACGGCACGCGCCGGCAGCACGGCCTGCCCCGTTTTTTGCCATGACCCGGTTTCATCCAGTATCTGGACCGCAAACTGCACCGCCCTGGCGTGATCCCATCTGTCCGTCTCCACACGCAGCGGGGTCAGGCCCTCGGCAAACCAGATGCCCTCCTCCAGCGCCTTCTCGACTTCCTCATGGTTGAGCGTATAGGATGGGCTATCGATCAGCCGCTTGCGATAGGCAATGGTGGCGCCCCCCCAGGATTGCAGCAGTTCCAGCACGCGCGCCGCCCGGCCTTCACGTTCGGCCTCCTTGCGTTCCGCGCGGATGGCACGGGCGTGGCTCAGGAATTCCTCGGCGATCTCCCGCTCTTCCTCATCCCACGCCCCGCGAATGGCCGCCTCTCCCTGCACGGCGGTCAGGATCTCGTAACGGCGAAGGAACTTGTCCACCTGCACCGGATAATAGGCCAGTGCTTCCGTTGCGGTGTCGATGGCCGTCAGTCCTCCCCCGATGACCACCACCGGCAGGCGCAGTTGCATATTGGCAACGGAGTTGCTCTGTGCGGCGCCGGTCAGCTGCAGGGCCATGAGGAAATCGGATGCGGCACGCACCCCGCGCGCCAGTCCGTTCGGCAGATCGAGCACGGTAGGCCGCCCGGCCCCCGCTGCCAGCGCCACATGGTCGAATCCCATGGCGAAAGCATCGTCAGCGGTCAGGGTTCCTCCGAAGCGCACGCCTCCGAAAAGTGCAAATTCCTCCCGCCGTTCCAGCAGCAACCGGATCAGCTTGAGAAAGTTTTTATTCCATCGCACGGTGATGCCATACTCGGCGACCCCGCCGAATCCACCCGGCATGCGTTCATCCAGGTTTTCCGCAAGGTCATCCGCATTCCGGATGGCGCTGAACGGAACGTGCTCACCCTGCTGATTCACCCCCGAAATGTCGGGTGACAGCGGCTCGATCTTGAGCCCGTCTATGCCCACGACGGCATGGCCATCGTTCATCAGGTGGTGTGCCAGCGTGTAGCCCGCGGGGCCCATGCCCACCACCAGTACTTTCCTGCCGGTTGGAGCTTTCGGTACCGGCCGGCGCAGGTTGAGCGGATTCCACCGCGTGAGCAGGCTGTATATCTCGAATCCCCACGGCAGTTCCAGTACATCCTTGAGTGTACGTGTCTCGGCCTGGGGGATATCGACGGGATCCTGCTTCTGGTAGATGCAGGACTTCATGCAATCATTGCAGATGCGGTGGCCCGTGCCCGCACACATGGGATTGTCTATGACGATCATGGCAAGGCTGCCGATGGACACGCCCTGCGTCTTGAGTTTATGAAATTCGGAGATGCGTTCTTCCAGAGGGCAACCCGTGAGCAGGACGCCCAACTGGCTTTTCTTGAATGCCGGGAGCTCTTCCGGCGCCTTCGGTTTTTCCTTCAGGCCCTTGGAGCACGAATCCTTTCCCTGTTCGTGACACCAGATGCAGTAGTTCGCCTCATCCAGCGCACCAGCCAGATCGGTTCCCGGATCGGTGAGCGCGAAACCCTCGCGGCGACGGATATGATGAAGCCTGTGGACGGTGTAACCTCCGCTGTGGTCGGTATCGGTCGAAAGCAGGTGCATGAAATCGAGCTTCGCCGGCGCCTTGAACAGTATGCCGCTGCGATTGCGTTCCTGGCCTGCGGGCGTTTTCAGCGCCCAGGCGGCATAGAGCAGCGCATCCTTGATCCGCTCTTCGTTCGCAGCCTCGTCCGCCAGCCACTCCGTGACACTTGTCGCAAAAGCCAGCTCGGAAAACGGGGCGCCAAACCCGGCTGCCAGCTTTTCTTCGAGCGCGATCCCATCCGCGGCGGCTGCATCTTCCCCGCTCACCTTGTTCGCCGCCCGGCGCTGCACGAACAGCCGCTTGCACGAATAAAGCGGCGCAAGCTGATGATGCCGCGCAGCCAGGGCGCCTGCCTCCTTTTCTATTCCGAACAGCCGGGCGATGAAATCTTCCATCCAGGGACCTACCTCGATCAGCAAGGCGGCTTCTTCCTTGCGATCCAGGCTGTCGGGATGAATGCGCGCATGCTCCAGCCGTGCACGCAATGCCGGCTCACCTTCTCCCAGAAAATCGAGAAATGCCCGATCCAGCCTCAAGAGGCCTTCGCGACGGTACAGGTCGGCGAACACCATGTCGAATGCAAGTGTGGGAGCGACCACAGAGGCTGGTAGTTCAGAATGAGGCACCGA
>CAZYYR010000029.1:0-6764 GCA_964651465.1 uncultured Nitrosospira sp. | reverse complement strand
GAATGAGGCACCGATTGTAAGATTGTCATGATAAGGTCATCAAAAATATATAAAGTGAATCAGATTGCCGGTAAAAGACGCCCGGATCGGCGCGCCACCCCCGGAAATCCATTTTCGCTTTGTGCTTCCTTTCGCTTTGTGCTTCCTGTACTTCTTGTACTTCTCACGTCTGTAAAATATAAAAGCGGCAAGGCCTCTTCCGTCTCGTCTGCCTTGACCGCCTTTCTCGTGATGCGATGTTACAGCCAATCCAATGCTGCGCTGCCGGAAAGCCGATCAGAAGTTGTGCTTCAGGCACCTTCCGGACAGATCATCCCGGCCGCCACGGTATTGTTGCTGATTTCGTCGATGACGATGAAACTGCCGGTGGCGTGATTGCGCTGATACGAATCGCATGCCAGTGGCTGCTGCACCTTCAGCGATATCCGCCCGATGTCATTCATCTTCAGCGTTTCGACCGTTTCGTGATCGAGCGTATTGATATCGACGCGATAGGCTATCTGCGATATCAGCGCTTTCACCACCCGCGTCGTATGCTTGATGAGATATTTGCGGCGTGGATCGAGCGCCTGTTCCGACAACCAGCACAGCATCGCATCGAATTCCCGGGTAATGCGGGGAAGATTATCCGGCTTGACCAGCATGTCTCCCCGTGAAATGTCGAGATGATCTTCGATGGTCAGGGTGACGGACTGGGGCGCCACCGCATCGTTGATGTTTCCGTCATAGGTGACGATTTCCCGGATGGTCGAAGTCAGCCCGGAAGGCAGGATTTTTACCGCATCGCCGACACTGATCGAACCCGATTCGATCCGTCCCATGTAGCCGCGAAAATCATGCAATTCCTCCGTTTGCGGACGACATACCAGCTGCACCGGAAAACGGAAATCTTCCAGGTTGATGTCATAATCGATGGGAACGCTTTCCAGGAGATCCATCAGCGTACTCCCTTCAAACCAGTCGAGATTGCCGCCGCGCTCGACCACCATATCGCCATTCAGGGCAGACATCGGAATGTAGACGACATTGTCGAGCTCGAGATCCCTGGCAAAATCGCCGAAATCCTTGCAGATCCGCTCGAAGACGTCCTGGGAATAATCCACGAGGTCCATCTTGTTGACCGCCACCACCAGATGAGGGATGCCCACCAGGCTGGCGAGGTAAGCGTGGCGGCGCGACTGCGTAAGCACGCCTCTGCGCGCATCGATCAGGATGATGGCCAGATTGGCGGTGGATGCGCCCGTCACCATGTTCCGCGTATACTGTTCGTGCCCGGGCGTGTCCGCAATAATGAATTTGCGCTTGGGCGTGGCGAAATAGCGATATGCCACATCGATGGTGATTCCCTGCTCGCGCTCTGCCTGCAGGCCATCGGTCAGCAGCGACAGATCGACGTTTTCCATTCCGCGCCGATGCGACGTATGCGTGATCGCGCTCAACTGGTCTTCGAAGATGGACTTCGAGTCATGCAGCAACCGGCCGATGAGCGTGCTCTTGCCATCGTCCACGCTCCCCGCCGTGATGAAGCGCAATAATTCCGATCGATCAAAGGAAACGTCTTCTATGGCTGACATCTGATGCTCTTCAGGAAGATTCAAGTTTTCAAAAAATAGTATAGGAATCGAAGTGGAACACCCGGAAACCGGCCACTGCGGCTGGTAATAAACCGGAGCGGCCAGCCGTTTCAGAAATACCCTTCTTTCTTGCGCAACTCCATGGATGCATCGGAGGTCTGATCGTCCATGCGGGTCGCGCCACGCTCCGTAATGCGGGTGACCGCAGTCTCGGCGATGATATCGGCGATATCGATTGCATCCGATTCGACCGGACAGGTGCAGCTCATGTCACCCACCGTACGGAAGCGCACCATTAGATTCTCCACCGTTTCATCCTGGCCGGGTTTCACCAGGGAGGATACGGGAAGGAGAGCCTGGCCGCGCCGAATGACGTCGCGCTTATGCGCGAAATAGATATGCGGCACCTCCAGGCCCTCGCGGGCAATATATTCCCAGACGTCGAGCTCGGTCCAGTTGCTGATGGGAAACACGCGGATATTCTCGCCCGGGTGTACCTTGGCGTTGTAGAGATCCCATAATTCGGGACGCTGGCTTTTCGGGTCCCACTGGCCGAACTCGTCACGAAACGAGAATATCCGCTCCTTGGCCCGGGCTTTTTCCTCGTCACGGCGTGCGCCCCCGATGCACGCGTCGAATCCATGGTGCGCGATGGCATCCAGCAAGGTTACCGACTGGAATGGGTTGCGGCTCTGGTTTTCCAGGCGCAATACGACCCTGCCCTGGCGAATGGAGTCTTCCATGCTGGCCACGATCAGCCGCTCGCCCAGCTGGCTGACACGGCGATCGCGAAACTCGATCACCTCGGGAAAATTATGGCCCGTATCGACATGCATCAACGGAAACGGGAAGCGGCCCGGACGAAAAGCCTTTTCCGCCAGGCGCAGCAGCACGATCGAATCCTTTCCGCCGGAAAAGAGAAGCACCGGATTGGTGCATTCGGCGGCAACCTCGCGCATGATATGGATGGCCTCGCTCTCCAGCGCATCCAGATGGCCCAGATGCCAGGCCACGCGGCGCTTCACCGCTACCGGCTCCTTCTTCGCCTCCAGGCCGGAAGCGGGAGCCCGCTCTTCCATATCGTTCAATAATGGTTCCATCATTCCCCCAGTAGTTTGGCCTAGGCCTGACGGCGCCCATCGGCGCCCTGTTCCTTCCACATTTCGCGCGCATCATCCGGGATCAGCCGGAGACCGTCAAATCCTCGACAGGCGCAGCATTTCCCCTGCGCATTCCGCCGGGGTGCAAACCGCATTCCTTGACTTCAGGATCTTCCCACCACCAGCGGCCAGCACGAATATCTTCCCCCCGCGTGATCGCACGCGTGCAGGGTGCGCAGCCGATGCTCGAATATCCTTTGTCATGCAGGACGTTGTACGGCACGTCGAATTGCTTGAGATAATCCCATACATCGGACAGGCTCCAGTCCAGCAGCGGGCTGAATTTCTGCAGCCCGTTCGCAGCATCGAACTCCGATTCGGCCAGATCCTGGCGGGTGGGGGCCTGATCACGGCGCAGACCAGTGATCCATGCGCGCTTGCCGTGCAAGGCGCGTTTCAGCGGCTCCACCTTGCGGATATGACAGCATGCCTTGCGCAACTCCACGCTGTCATAAAAGCCATTGGGGCCATGCCGCGCCACATACGCCTCCACCGCATCCGCTTCCGGAAAATATACGGGGACGCGGACACCGTAACGATCCGCCACTTCCCGCATCAGGCTATGGGTTTCCTCCGGTAGCCTCCCGGTATCCAGCGTGAACATTCCGATGCCAAGATAGTGCCGCAGGATGAGATCCGTGAGCACCATGTCCTCCGCGCCGAAGCTATTGGCAAAAGTGGCTGGTGCCCAGTCTCTCTGCACCGTCTCCAGCAACTGTCCTGCCCTGGCGATCTTGTCATTCAGGCTCATACCGGCGGCTCGACCATAATCACCCGGTTCAGACCGTGAGAGGAGGCTGCATACGCTCGACCTGGGCCGAAGAAAGCGGTCGAGGCAATGCACCTGCCAGATCGAGCCCACGATCGAAGCTCAGGCAGAACTCCGCGACTTCCATCGTCCATGTATCGAGTTCGGCGAACCATTCGCTCAACCGGGCATCGTTCAGCTCTTCGACGGGACTGGCGAAATTCTCCGCGAATTTGGCCAGTTGCCGGAACAGGCGTGGCTTGGTAGGCAGCAGGCGGCGGAACTCTTCCGCCAGTTCGGCCAGGCTGTCAGGCTTCTCTCCGCCTATCAGCTCGAGCGTGCCTTGCCCGATCAGGCGCGCGATCTCCTCGGCGCATGCTACCGAATCCGCGAACTTCAGCTGGAACTTGAGCGCATCCCGGTAATTGCGCTCGTGGGCTGCCTCGAAAAAACTCGTTCCGGTCCTCGTCTGGACCACGCCGGCGCACTCGCCCCCGCCCAGTTGCAATACCTTGAAGTCATCCTTCTGGCCATGATCGCGCAAAACCGACCCCAGTTCTTCCGCCTTGACTTCCATCAGATCCGCCAGCAGTTCGGCGAAATATATCTTGTCCCTCCGGTGTGCCCAGGCAAAGAATGGCTCTCCCGATTCGCGGGTGGCGGCAAAAGCCGACTGTACGCGCTCTATCGCCTCTTCAATGCGCGCAGTCGGCACCGACGGGCCTTTGAACGCGAGCGCATGCCCTGCCATTGCATTGCCGCCAAAATACATCTGATAATGCGGCACGAGCTTGCCATGCATGCGCTTCCCTTCTCCGTAAATGCCGATATCCCCGGCCTCGGGCTGGGCACAGCCGTTATGGCACCCGGAAACCCGGATCTTGAGATCATGCTTGCCGCCGCTCAGCTTGGGCCCGAGGATCGTGCTCGAGGTGATGCCCAGCCGGCAGGTCGAGGTGCCGGGGCAGGCCACGACGTCGTCGCCCGCCTGGGGTACACCCAGACCCAGCTCGGCCAGCGCGGCGCGCAGCGGCTCGATCGTGGCTTCAGGCACATTGGTCAGAAACAGGTTCTGATCCTGCGTGGCACGAATATCCGGCAAGCCGAAGCTGTCGCAGATATCCGCCAGGCCGCGCAGCTGTTTCACATCCAGGTTGCCCATGGGCACGCTGATCGGAAACACGTAATGACCCGGCTGTTTCTGCGCGAAAATATGGCGCGGAGCCCCGATTCCGGGAACTTCCCCGTCATCGTCGCCCTTGCTCCACTCGCCCTGGGGATAGTCCAGGGTTGCCAGGGCGGAACGGGTGCGCACCAGTTCCTCGCGGTATTTCTCCACGAATCCTTCCGGGCCGAATTTATCCACGAGAAACTTGATGCGCGACTTGGCGCGCTTGGCGCGATCGGAATAGCGGTTGTGCAGTTGAATGACCGCCTCCATCACGGCCAGCAGATCCTTTTCCTCGATGAATTCTTCAACGACGACGGCTTCGTGCGGCTTGTGCCCGAGTCCGCCGCCGGCCACCACCTTGAATCCGAATCTGCCGCCATCGTGGACCGCGATGACGCCCAGATCGTGCATCATGCCCTGAGCGCAATCGGTCTCGCAGGCGGACAGACTGATCTTGAACTTGCGCGGCATTTGCTGGGTCAGGGGATTGCGCAGCATGTGACGGACGGTGCCCTCCAGATGCTTTGTGACATCGGTATGCTCGCGCGGGCATACGCCGGAAAGCGGGCATGTGGTGATATTGCGTATGGTATTCCCGCAGGCTTCACGAGTGGTCAGCCCACCCGCAGCGAGGTGGCGCAATACCGTCGGCGTCAGTTCGAGCGGGACGTAATGCATCTGGATATCCTGCCGTGTGGTGATATGCACCACGTGGTGACGCGAATATTTCTCCAGGGCAGCGGCAATCGTTCTCAGCTTGGGTGCGCTCACACGCCCCCCGGGGAGCTTGATGCGCATCATATTGACGCCTTCCTGCCGCTGGCCGTAGATCCCCATCTGCAGGCGACCCGCGGTAAAGCGGGCAACATCCATTTTCAGGTCCCGGTATTCCTCCACCGACCGGCTGTATGCCTCTATTTCCCCATCATTCGCGAGATTATCCAAATAACTCATCTGCACCCTCCACAATTATTGCCATATCAGCCTGACCCGCGAAACACCCTGTTGACCCACGCTCACATCGCTGCGGACCGGTTCAACGATCTGGACACTTTACAAGGCTGCTGCTGCCAGACCGCTATCCTCCCGACCCATATCGAGCCCTTCCTCCCGGAGACCGTCATGATAGCAAAAAGTATATATATCATGAAAGAATATTATGTTAGAATATTATAACTTGATGTTATCAAGAGCGAGAAGATCATGAAACTGCAGCAGCTGCGTTACTTATGCGAGGTCGCCAACCAGGGGCTGAATTTATCCAAGGCAGCCGAAATCCTGCACACCTCCCAGCCTGGTATCAGCAAGCAGATTCGCCTGCTGGAGAACGAGCTGGGTGTGGACATCCTCGTGCGCAACGGTAAACGCGTGGTCGAAATCACACCACCAGGACGGGCTATTCTTGAAATAGCCGAAAGAATGTTGAGAGACACAAACAACCTGAAACAGGTAGGGCAGGAATTTGCCAATGAAGCAAGCGGCTCCTTTACCATTGCCACGACCCATACTCAGGCGCGCTATGCGTTGCCCGCCGCAATCAAGCATTTTACCGCACGCTATCCCAAAGTGAAGCTAATTTTGAATCAGGGGAGCCCTACCCAGATAGCGGAACTCGTGCGATCCGGCGTTGCCGATATCGCCATCGCCACCGAGGCGATCGAGTTCTTCGATGAACTCGTCATGTTGCCCTGCTACCAGTGGAACCGCTGCGTCATCGTTCCGCTGCAGCATCCGCTCCTTGAAGTGGAGGAACTGACGCTGGAGGCGATCGCCCAACATCCGATCATCACCTACGATTTTGCCTTTACCGGCCGCTCGAAAATCAACCAGGCGTTCGACGCAAAAGGGCTGGTCCCGAATGTAGTGCTTACGGCAATCGACTCAGACATCATCAAGACCTATGTCGAACTGGGACTCGGCGTGGGCATTCTGGCGCAGATGGCATTCGAGCCCCAGCGCGACAGCCAGCTGAGGTCCATCGACGCAAGCCACCTGTTCGAACCCAGCACGACCCGCATCGGAATAAGCCGCAACAGCTACTTGCGCCGGTATGTTTATGATTTCATAGAAATGTTTGCTCCTCACCTCGACTATGCCACGGTAACCTCGGC
>CAZYYR010000028.1:14614-16675 GCA_964651465.1 uncultured Nitrosospira sp. | reverse complement strand
TCGATGACGTTCCTGGGGCTGGCCACGGTCTCATTATTCAAGTGACCACACACGGCGGAGACAGATATGCAAGGCTATCTACTGACCTTCTTCACGCAGCAGAATCGCAAGCATGGCGGGCTGACCCTGGACGAATGGCTGATCGAAGAGGCGCGTCGGCTCGGTATCGGAGGCGCCACTTCGATTACGGCAACTGCAGGGTTCGGCCATCACCGCAAAGTTCACTCGGCACATTTCTTCGAACTGGCGGATCAGTCGATAGAGGTGAAAATGGCCGTCAGCGCAGAGGATGCCGCTCGGATATTCGAACGGCTAAGACGGGAGGGTATCAGCCTCTTTTATATGAAGACTCTCATTGAGTTTGGCATGACGAACGGAGATTGACGCCGTGCTGAGACTGACGCCATGACGCAACGGT
The DNA here is from genome assembly GCA_964651465.1 of uncultured Nitrosospira sp. GTDB lineage: Bacteria > Pseudomonadota > Gammaproteobacteria > Burkholderiales > Nitrosomonadaceae > Nitrosospira. The sequence continues at coordinate 16,257 of CAZYYR010000028.1, read as the reverse complement.
TTGCAGCGGCACACTGCTGCGTTCTCCTGCCTCGACGGCATCCGACACCTGAAGCGTACGTCAAGGAGGTGAAACGACACCTGGGGCCCGCAGCATGCTCTTCTCGCTGCAGGGTGAAACCGGCATACCCGGACTGAGCAGATGTCTGCTCAAACCAACGCGCTCCCCAGATCATTCAGGAATGATCACGCCCATCGACTTTCAGTCGGTTTCCCGTAGAAAAGCCAACACCGGCCGCAAACGTTCAGGGCTGGACACGCCAGCGAGTCGACATCCCCGCCATCATGTGATCATCGACGTGACAATGAAATAGCCAGTCACCGGCAGAACGGGGAATCATATCCACCGATGTCATGCTGGCAGGGAAAACCTCGACTACATCCGTGCGGCGGCCATGATCGAGCACGGTTTGAGCATGCCAGTGCACAGTGTGATTGTCGGTTTCGTTGCCAAGGGCCGCAACGTGCCATCGGACACGCTTGCCGAGGCCCGTATCGAACCCTCCCAGATTGCCGAAAATACGGCCATTGATTGTATGCTTCATCCCGCTTTCTTCCCCATTCTCCTCGTTGAAGATCATGAACAGGGTGGTGAATTCCTGGTCGACGTCGCGCGGCGCGGGATCGGACGCGGATCGGGCCATCCCCTGCCGCGTCACCACGATGGTACCCACCAGGCCGAGATTTGCCTCTTCCTCTTCCATTACATGCGAGTGATAGAGCCAGACGATGGATGAGGGATCGGAAAGGCCTGGTCCCGCAGCTTCATCGGCAACCCAGGTATACGTAAACGACTCTCCCGCCGGTACTGCCGCTCCCCGGCCCGCTCCAGCGCTGGCGCTATCCGCACCTTCGTTCTTTTTGTCATAGAACAGGCCATGCGGATGCATGGAGAGCGGCCGGTCGGTCTTGTTCAGAAAATGCACCCTGATCGTATCGCCCACCTCTGCCCGAAGCTGAGGGCCAAGTATTCCCGCCCACTCCGGCTGGGGCAGCTTTTCCGCATAACGTCCATCCCTGTATCCCACATACCGGTATTTCGAGTACGAAAGAGTTTCCCCCCAGACACCCAGCCCGTCGTCGGGTTTGATCAGATTACGGCCCGAGGGTGCGTAATTCCAGGTGGTTTGCTCTGCCGCCACCCAGTATTCACGCACCTTTGCCTCTTTTACATCCGCCGCCCATGTTGAAGCCACGCCCAGGCTGCTGGCGGCAAACACAATCAGCAGCGCAATCCTGCCCGGGTAATCCAACCGCATGTCATCTCCCCCATCTCTTGTTTGATTTTCTTACGAAGCCATCCATCTGGAACGATTCCTGTTCCATACGAACGGATGGTATTTATGCACGAACGGGTGGAGTTTATGTCTGCGCAGGCGCTGCAGTCAATGCAGCGAGTGCGGCAACACCTTTCCGGAACGTTGACAGGCCGGAACGGTCCAGCAGCACGCAGGGTTTGCCCGAATGCCTGCAGTAGCGCTTCACCGTAAAAAAAGCGTGATGGTTTACGCAGTCGACGGGGCAGATCACCATGTCGGCCTGCGCGAGCAGCGCGGGAAGCGGCGGGGGCCTCGTCTCCCCCTGTGAATTGCTTCGATAGATAAGGAGGTTTCCGCCCGAAGTCTCCACCAGGCGGCGGTATTC
>CAZYYR010000028.1:0-14514 GCA_964651465.1 uncultured Nitrosospira sp. | reverse complement strand
CGCCATTCCTGACGATTCGATGCTGCACATCCATTCGATCTTCCGGACAATCTCCTGAGACGGGCCGTCCGGGTCAGTCCGACGCCCCCTGAAACGAGGGCTTCGCTGCTCCCGATCAAACGGCTGATGGCACCACGAAGTATTTTCTCCAGGGACGCCCGTATGTGACCGATGAAAGAAATACCTGGTTGGGAGCGGCCATGCACGGACTGCCGTGAGGCAGGTCCCGCAACCGCCAAGGAGGTGGCAGCGCATGAAGCCGCCGAGGTTGCTGCTGAAATTGTTTCAAGCTGTTCCACAGCCCGGTTCCATGACAAGTCAGAAAAGAAAGCTGGCTTGCCTTTGGATGGGCTGGCTGGCTAAAAAGCCGCTGTCAAGGGAACAGCGGCAACGGATAACCTTACATCTGGCTTTGCAGCCAATTCTGTATACCGACTTTCTGCATGACATCGATCTGTGTTTCCAGCCAGTCGATATGCTCTTCGGTATCTTCGAGAATTTCCTTCAACAGTTCCCGCGAAACGTAATCCTTGACCTCTTCGCAAGCGGTAATGGCAGAAATCAAGGTCTCGCGCGAAGCCACTTCAAGCTGAAGGTCGCAGGCAACACACTCTTCAGCCTTTTCGCCGATCAGGAGCTTGCCGAGATCCTGCAGATTGGGCAATCCTTCAAGAAACAGAATACGCTCGATCAATGCATCGGCATGCTTCATCTCTTCGATGGATTCCTCGTATTCATGTTTGCCCAGGCTATTGAATCCCCAGTTGCTGTACATGCGGGAATGAAGAAAATACTGATTGATGGCTGTCAGTTCGTTCTGCAGTTGACGATTCAGCCACTGAATGATGTCTGCGCTGCTTTTCATGTTTATGCCTCCTCAGGCGAGATCTCGAATGAACGAGTGGGTTTTCAAGGATGATGTTGCGTCACCGCTTTTTGCATCAGTGCTTGTTCCAGCACCTCCTTGGCGTAACAAGCGCATACACCACACTGCTCACTCACACCAAGACAGGTTTTCAAGTCACGCATACGCCCCGCCCCTTGCGAGACAGCTTCGCGGATTGCGGTATCGGTTACACCTTTGCAGACACAAATATACATGAAAAGCGCCCTAAATTCAATCGTTTCTACTACTTCGTCAATATCAGCTTGCCGTTGCGGGTGCGTCGCAGACGATACTGCTCACCCTGATGCTGAATAAAAACCTCGTCGCCATGCGAAAACAGCGTATCGCTGTAAATGCGCTTGTTCCGATCCAGCATGGCAAACTTCTGTGTATCGCCCTGAGGTTCCGGAGCCGCAAGTATCTTTTCCATTTTGACCGTTCCGTAATTATTAATGAGAATGATTCGTAATTATATTCAAGTTTAAGTGAAATGCAAGGGCCGCAAAAAAATATTTTCCAGTTGCGCTTTCGTGAAGAGGAATCGCGGTTCCGCCATGAACCGCCTTGTCCGGGATGCCCGGTTTTACTTGCCTTCCGTGATGCCGGCGTGGCCGGGACACCAATTATTTTGTGCTATGATGTTTTCCCGTATTTACGCTGTAGATATGGGCCATCCATAGGGGGAACAGGGGGGTTCACGGATGATCAGCGACGGGTAGGCATGCCGGTTTGCAGGCAGGTTTAGCCGGGTTTGGGGGAATGCGTGTGCATTGTAGCTGTGCACCGGCTCCCTCCGTCAGAACCGGGAGCACGAACCTTGACGTGCCTGACGAATCCGGCTTTTCACTTCCATCCGTTCTTCAATCCGCAAAATTCCCGAATCGCCCAAGAGCATGCAAAATTTCCCCATCCTGCCCAACGAAATGGCAGCAAGCCTCTGGCGTAATCGGGGCCTGCTCATAGCGCTGATCAAGCGCGAGGTTATCGGGCGCTACCGGGGCTCCGTCATGGGCATTGCGTGGTCATTCTTCAACCCGCTGCTCATGCTCACAATATACACTTTCGTCTTTTCAGTGGTATTCAAGGCGCGGTGGGGAACAGGCGGAGGCAGCGAAGAAAGCAGGACGGACTTCGCCATTCTTCTCTTCGTCGGCATGATCGTGCACGGACTTTTTGCCGAATGCATCAATCGCGCGCCCGCCCTGATCCTTTCCAATGTCAATTACGTGAAAAAAGTGATTTTCCCGCTGGAAATCCTGCCATGGGTGGCCTTTGGCTCGGCGCTTTTTCACACAGCCATCAGCGTGGCTGTCCTGCTGGTCGCTCAACTGATATTCAACCATCACATACCCTGGACAGCCATCACCTTTCCCATCGTCCTGCTTCCGCTGGCCTTGATCGCGATGGGTCTCGCCTGGTTCCTCTCCGCATTCGGCGTATTTGTTCGGGATATCGGGCAGGTTACCGGCATGTTTACAACCGTATTGCTATTCCTTTCCCCGGTGTTCTATCCTTTAAGCGCCCTGCCCGCTGAATATCAGGCCTGGCTGCAACTTAACCCGCTCGCTTTCATCATCGAGGAAGGACGGAAGGTGCTCGTTTTCGGACAACTGCCCAGCCTTGGCCACTGGTCGGTTCTGACAACTGCCGGGATGCTGGTGGCCTGGTTCGGCTTTGCCTGGTTTCAGAAAACCCGGAGGGGGTTCGCGGATGTACTCTGAATCAACAGAGGACAAATCCACTGCGGGCTCATTCTGTTTGAAGGATGCGGGTCGGGCACAGTGCACCGGAAGCCCTATGCCGGAGCTCGGTCCGGCTGCCATACGCGTTCAGAACCTCTCCAAGCGCTACGAAATTTACGACGCGCCTCGCGACCGCCTCAAGCAGTTTGTCGTTCCTAGACTGCGGCAGCTGACAGGTCAATCTCCCGGCCGCTACTTCCGCGAATTCTGGGCGCTCAGCGACATCTCGTTCGAGATCGGGAAAGGCGAAACCGTAGGCATCATCGGACGCAACGGTTCGGGCAAATCCACCCTGCTGCAACTCATCTGCGGCACGCTCGCACCAACCACCGGCGATGTGGAAACGCGGGGACGCATCGCAGCGCTGCTGGAGCTGGGCTCCGGCTTCAATCCGGAATTCACCGGGCGCGAAAACGTCTACATGAACGCCAGTGTACTCGGCCTGAGCAAAGACGAAATCGATGCCTGCTATGACGACATTGCATCATTTGCCGACATTGGCGACTTTATTGAACAGCCGATCAGGAGCTATTCCAGTGGTATGGTTGTGCGCCTTGCATTCGCGGTCGCCATCAATGCCTCTCCACAGATTCTGGTCGTTGACGAAGCGCTTTCGGTTGGAGATGAACTGTTTCAGCGGAAATGTTTCTCGCGCATCGAGGCAATCAAGGAAAGCGGGGCAACGATCCTCTTTGTTTCACACGCTGGATCGACCATTGTCGAGTTGTGCGACCGGGCGATACTGCTGGATAACGGCGAGATGCTGACTGCCGGTGAACCGAAATCGATCATCGGGAAGTATCAGAAACTGCTTTACGCACCTGAATCGAAACGGGAGCAGATCCGCAATGAAATCAGATCCTGCTTGGATGGAAGCAGGCCTGTGCGACAGCAAGCCACACCGCATCAGGCAATGCCCTTTTCCGAACCGGTGAAAACAACTCTTCCGGAAGAGTTTTTCGATCCACATTTAAAACCCCAAAGCACAGTTGCATATGAACCTCGCGGAGCCATTATCGAGTCGCCGCAAATTCTTGGCCTTGCCGGCCAACCGCTGAATTGCCTGAAGCGGGGGCAAACCTATTGCTTCAGATACACGGTCCGTTTCACGATGGCTGCGTCCAACGTGCGTTTCGGGATGCTCATCAAGACCACTTCCGGCGTGCAGTTGGGCGGCGCCGCGACGGCAGCCACTTCTGGCGATAGCCTGCCTTATGCGCAAGCGAACTCCATGTATCAGGTAGAGTTTCGCTTTCAGTGCCGCTTGAATCCGGGTATCTATTATTTGAATGCAGGGGTAATGGGTATGCAGGCAGATGAAGAGACATTTCTGCATCGCCTGCTCGACGTTACATTGTTCAAGGTGCTGCCTGAAACCGGGGGCTTCGCAACAGGCATGGTGGACTTTAGCTGCGAGCCCGCCTTCAAAGTTGTTGCATAGACTTGAAGCCGACTACATTCCAGTTACCGGGAATGCAGCATAGGATATCAGCGATGCCTGAAAGAACTTCATCCTTTGCTTGCCTGACATGGCAGGGCATGGGATGGCACGGCGACTTATGAAAGCACGTATGAGGATAGCAACCCGAAAGTCGCTCTTCGTAAGGAGCGCGCATCGTTACATCATGACCGGGAGTATGCCATTTCTAACGGGGATCAGCCTGCTGTGATGGGAAAAAGCGAGAAGCGCATCATTATCGTTCTGGGAATGCACCGGAGCGGCACAAGCGCCATTACTCGAGGACTTCAGGTACTAGGCGTGGAGCTGGGTGATAACCTTGTTCCCGCAATGAAAGATGTGAATGACAAGGGCTTCTGGGAAGATCGGGATCTCTCCACGCTGAATGACGGCTTGCTGAATATTCTGCAGAATGATTGGCATCATCTTGCTCCGATTACAGCAAGCGACATAGAAACCCTGAGACAAAAAGGTTTTTTCGACAAGGCCAGCCAGTTGCTTCACCAGAAAATGGAGAAAGCCCATATTTTTGGATTCAAGGACCCTCGCGTCGCAAAGCTGATGCCTTTCTGGATGGAGATATTCGACGTTTGTCAACTGTACCCGAGTTGTGTCCTGGCTATCCGCCATCCGCTCAGCGTAGCGAAATCCCTGTTAAAACGAGATGGTTTTGAAGTTGAGAAAAGCTATTTCCTATGGCTGGGACACGTTATCGCGAGCCTGACCGGCAGTAGCGGCCTGACACGGATACTGGTCGACTACGACGAATTGATGAGCTCTCCGAAAAACGAAATCAGCAGGATCGCAGGCCGACTTGACCTGGACATCGATCCACAGGAACTGCGGCACTATGAAGCCGATTTTCTGGATAGTGCGTTGCGACACACGGTTTATGATTTGAATGACTTATCAGCAGATGATGCCTGTCCTCCGCTGGTGAAAGAAATCTATACCGCCTTGCTTGATGTGGCTTCCGGCCACATGGACCTCGATCATCCGACGCTCCAGCTTCTTGTTGAACGGTGGGCAAGTGAATATCGACGCCTGAGGCCGGCGCTGGTTCTGGCTGACAAGCTTTCCAAAAGCGCCGCAATCAATAATCAGGCCATCCTCGAGCGCGACAGGTCAATCGCCGATCTCAGTCAAGCCAATGCCCTGCAGAACAGAAAAATTATCAGCCTGGAATGTGAGCTCGAAGCAATATATCGATCCACTTCCTGGCAACTGACGCGTCCCATGCGCGCGCTCAAATCGGCATTTACGTTTTCCACCCGCCCGAAAAACAGGGACGGGTGAAGATGGGATTCACGCATTCCATCTGGTTCAACAGATTCCTGCGTCACATATATAGAAACCTGCCGCTGTCGTGGCACGTCAAGCAGCGGCTCAAGGATATTTATCTTGGCCGAACCAATCGCTGGAAGGTAGCTCCCAAGAGCGTGTTTCAGGGGGATGGGAGCCGAGAAGCTTTGGTGCAGGTAGCAAAAGGCGCGGCTCGCTTCGATTGCAAGGATCGCTGGATATTGATAGCAGATATCGGCATACCCGTTCCCGACTGGCATCCGGATTTCCTGCGCAGGGCCGTGTTGCTCGATTTTCTCCAGGAAAATGGATTTCGCATCACGCTTGCCTGCCACTCTCCGGAACTGCTATCCCCGCATCCACGAGTTCTGAAAAAACAGGATGCGGACGTTCTTTCAGGGTTCGATGCTATCCGGCATCATTTAATGACCGAAGGCGCCAAATATCACTTTGTATTGCTCTCTGGCTCTGCGGTCGCTTGCAGGTATTTGCCCTATGCGCGCGCGCATTCACTCTACTCTACGATCATATACGAGGCGGTGGAACGTTCGGCCTGGCTTGGGCACGAGATACAGCTTTCAAGTGGCACAGCTTCGGCAGATGCGATTGCGCACTGCCAACGCACCGAACTCCTGAACGTTGCCGTTGCCTGCGCGGATCAGATAATCGTCCCCACGGATGATGTCAGGAGCAGGCTCCTCATGAAGCAGCCAGACGCCGACATCACCGTTCTCCCCTATATCCATGAGAGTCACCCGGCGAGCACATCCTTTACCCAGCGCCAGGGATTACTCCTCATAGAGGATGCCTGGAGCAAATCCGACATGGATGCAGTGATCTCATTTGTCGAGTCAGTTCTGCCTCGCATTACGGAGAAACTTGCAGAGGTGGTACTTTACATTGTCGGACGCACTATGCCGGCGTCGATCAAAGCATTGCGCTCAACCAATGTCGAGCCTGTGGATCTTGTGGAGGACGTTGCCCCCTATCTTGAATCCTGCCGCTTGCTTGTGATGCCCCCTGGTGTGGGCACAGGAACGGGAAACGTGATCCGTCAAGGCATGTCGCATGGCCTCCCCGTGGTTTCTTCATCGATTGGGACAGCAGGCATGTGTTTTCAGCACGAAAAGCACTTGTTGCTTGCGGAGACGCGGGATGACTTGGTCAGCAACGTAATCCGGCTCTACAGCGACCATGTCCTGTGGCATCGCCTGTCCGTCGAAGCCCTTGCATACATGACAGCGCACTATTCTGCGGAGGCTGCCCGGGGACGAATGGCGGATATCTTTAACACCCCACGAAGCAGGTCATGCTTCGATGAAAGCAGCGAACGCGATCACACAAATCCGGGTATTTCCGATGACCGACGCCATATTGCGATGTGTGGAAGCACTCAGGGGAATAATCCTGTGAATGACCTGCTGGAGAAACAAAAAGAATGCCGGGTTCTCGTAATCGGGATATACCTGGCGGACAAAGGTCACCTTGCCCATGAGATCATACGGGAGCTGGCTGCTAGCGGTAACTGGAGAATAGAGCAGCATTGGGTTTCGCTGGGCAAGCAGCAGCCTGACCAGGATATGAGGCCTTTCACGACACAGATTGTCGATACGTCGTCACCAAAGTTTTCCTTGCTGAATCGGATACTCGAGAATGTCGATTTAACCGGTTTTGAATACCTGATCGTGAGCGATGATGACATTCAGTTGCCGGCAGGCTTCCTGGATCGCTATCTTGCGCTGGTATCGCACCATGACTTTGCGGTGGCACAACCCGCACGCACGCACGATAGCTACATCGATCACTGGTTCGTTGAGCAACTCGATGGTATCGACGCCCGAAGGACACGGTTCGTGGAAATTGGACCGCTGTTTTCTTTTCACCGCACCGCCTTCGATCACTTTCTACCTTTTGACGAAACGAGTCCCATGGGATGGGGTGTCGATTTCGTGTGGCCCGTCTGGGCGGAAAGAGCCGGTCTCCGGATGGGGGTTATCGACGCGGTACCGGTTGCTCACAGCCTGCGCAAACCCGTAGCGTATTACGACTATGGAATAAGCGAGCGCGCCATGGCCGCATATCTTGCGAACCACCCGCATCTATCCAAAGACGACGCATTTCACATCCTCCAATCCTATGTCTGAAAGGTTGATATCGGCTACCAGACCTCAAACCCGGCCTGCACTCAGCGTGGTGATCTGTACATACAACCGGTCCCCGCTGCTGGACAAGGTGCTGCAAAGCTTGTGCTGCCAGACATTGCCCACGCAGGATTTCGAAGTTGTCATCATAAACGATGGATCAGTCGACGATACTGAGGCAGTCGTCACGTCCTATGCTTCCAGACTTCCACTGTACTATACCCGTCAACGAAACGCCGGACTGGCCAGTGCCAAAAACCACGGCCTTTTCGCATCCCGTGGCAAGTTCGTACTGTTTCTGGACGATGACGACATAGCCGCACCGACTTTGCTGGAGGAGCATGTAAGGACCCACAGAGCATTTCCCGCAGCGCGGTACGCGGTACTTGGATACACCGGACTCGGCCCGGATATCAGCAAAAACCCTCTCATGCATTTCGTTACCGAAGTAGGATGCTTTCTGTTCTCCTATCCATCGCTCAGGCACGGCGATATCCTGGATTACACTTATTTCTGGGGAGGCCGTTCGTCATGCAAGCGGTCCATGCTATTAGAATTCGGCGTGTTCAATCCGGTTTTCCGGTTCGGCTGCGAGGATATCGAACTGGGTTATCGACTATCCAAGAAAGGGTTGCGAGTGGTGTACAACCGGAATGCCGCATCTTGGACGATCAGGAATATTGGTTTCGATGGGTTCTGCCGCCGTCTCGAACGTCAGGGGGGATCGAATTATGTTTTCAGCCAACTGCATCCTGAACGGGAAATTCAGCTGTGGACGGAAACGATCGATGCCGACAAGTACTGGGCCATGATCAATGGCCATTACGACGCCATTGTCAATTCGGCACGGCATCTCGACTTGATCGCCAATCTAAAAGCACAAGCCGGGTTGACGATGAATGAAGAAGAGAACATCCTCCTCTATCGGGCATACTGGGCAGCATTCAAGGCCAGCAAGATAAAAGGCATCACAACGCGGAAGAAAGCAGCTGGCAAAGAGGGAAACGACGAGCCTGCTGCTCAGACATAAGTGAATCTACCAGTATCCTTAACAAGGAAAGCTTTCTAGTCGATTGTTGCCGCCGTTTTTTTCAGGTCAAAGGACACAACAGGGATCCTAGCAATTCAAAATAAAGAAGAGGAATGATGATTTGAAATGGTGGTAAAGACTGCGCTGCCAGTTATACCGTAGATGCAATAACGTTAACACTCGCCTCCATAGAAATTCAGTGCGACTGATCAACAAGCATGAGGGCATGGCGCATAAATTGCATAATATTCTAGCTTCACAATAAGCAAAAGTAATATATCTGTAGAGACCTCCCATTTCCGGGAATTAATTTATGACAATACAGCCCGCAGTATCCGACGGGGAAAAGCAAATCCTGCCTTTTCCCGATCAGTCTGCTCCCAGGCTAATTGCCTTCTATCTGACCCAATTTCATCCAACACCTGAAAATGATCGCTGGTGGGGAAAAGGTTTCACTGAATGGACCAATGTCACCAAAGCAGAGCCTCTGTTCGAAGGCCACTTTCAACCCCATCTGCCTTCAGACTTCGGGTTCTACGATCTGCGCGTACGCGAAACCAGGCGCGACCAGATCCAGGTAGCGAAGCAATATGGCATAGACGGGTTTTGCTATCATTACTATTGGTTTTCAGGCAAGCGGATATTGAATCTGCCCCTGGACGATATGCTGGCGGACTCCGAAAGCGATATGCCGTTCTGTTTGTGCTGGGCAAACGAGAACTGGACGCGCCGCTGGGATGGAGCTGATCAGGAGATCTTAATCGCCCAGGAGTATCTGCCCGATGACGATCTGAACTTCATCAAATCCCTGGTCCCCTTCTTTCAGGATAGACGCTACATTCGGGTGGATGGCAAACCGTACTTTTGCGTCTACCACGCTCCACATCTTCCGGACGTCCGCAAGAGTATCGAAACATGGCGAAACCATTGTCGCGAGATTGGACTGGGCGAGATTCATATCTGCGCGGCATTAACTCATCATAATGACAAGTATGCTGCATTCGGTTTTGATAGCGGGGTGGAATTTCCCCCGCATAATCTTTATTCCGCCGGCATTAATCACCAGGTGAAATTTTTTAACCCTTTTTACGGCAGCCTCATGCAATACGATACGGTTGCAAGGTCCTATCTCGACAGGACTTACAATGCTCCACGTGTGTTCAAGACGGTGTTTCCATCGTGGGACAATACGGCGCGAACAAAGGATCGCGCGCTTGTCGTACTGAATGGGACCCCGGACAACTATGAATACTGGCTGGCAGCTACTATTGACCTCTCCAGACGACGATCGGGCGAAGAGGATAAACTAGTGTTCATCAACGCATGGAATGAGTGGGCGGAAGGCTGTCATCTCGAACCCGATCGCCGGTACGGCCATGGCTTTCTGCAAGCTACCCTGAACGCGAAAATGGGGTTACGCAGGTTTACCACATTTCCCGATATCAGCCTGCCCAGTGCATCGACGGAACCTCGGCGATTCTGGAAGGACATGGCGGAGGTGGTGATCTATCATGTCCGATTGAAGAAAGAGCAGCTGAGAGCTGCTGTTAACCAGATACCCTGGTTGCGGCTTCTGTTGCTTCCTTTCGTCCGGGCAATAAGATCACTACTCGCGCCAAGACAACATTCGGACTGATCGACTTCCTACAAGGCCAGGCTTGCCCTCTCTTGCTAGCCTGCGATGAATCCCTCAAGTGGACTGCAAGATCCTTTGTATTGTTGGAACCCGTCCGGAAGCGATAAAGATGGCCCCGCTCGTCCTTGCGTTGAAGAATGAGCCTTGGGCAAACGTGCGCGTACTGGCAACCGCCCAGCATCGCCATATGCTGGACCAGGTCCTTGATTTTTTTGATATCGTGCCGGATATCGATCTTGATATCATGCGCCCCGACCAGGCTCTGGCTCCCCTGACCGCACGTTTGCTGCTCGACCTCGACAGGGTGCTGCAGGCCGAAAAACCGGCTGCCGTGCTGGCCCAGGGCGATACCACGACAGTCATGACTGTCGCGCTTGCCTGCTTCTACCACCGGATTCCATTCGGCCACGTCGAGGCAGGTTTGCGGACCGGCGATATGTCGAATCCCTTTCCGGAGGAAATGAACCGCGTTGTGACAAGCCGGCTGGCGAAATGGCATTTCGCGCCCACCGACGGCGCACGTATGAACTTACTGAAGGAAGGTGTCGCTGACAAAGACATTTTCGTCACCGGGAATACGGTGATCGACGCGCTGCTGAGCGCTGCTGAGCGTGACAGTCTCCTGCCCTTCGAGCTTGATCGGGACAAACGCCTCATCCTGGTGACCGCGCACCGGCGGGAGAACTTCGGAGGACCATTGAGGGAGATTTGCCGGGCCATCCGGGCAGTGGCTGAGCATAACCCAGACGTGCAAGTGGTATATCCGGTTCATCCCAATCCCAACGTGCATGGACCGGTTCATGAGGTCCTGGGAAACCAGCCCCGGATCACGCTGTGCGAACCTCTGGATTATCTGCCGTTTGTCGAAACCATGAAGCGCGCCTATCTGATTCTGAGCGATTCGGGGGGAATACAGGAGGAAGCACCGGCATTGGGCAAGCCTGTACTGGTTCTTCGCCGCGAAACAGAGCGCCCCGAGGCAATCGAGAAAGGTGTGGCCCGATTGGTGGGACCGGATTTCGACAGAATCACCGATGCAGTCCAGCAACTGCTGGATGACGGGGCAGCCTATATGGCAATGGCGCGTGGCGTCTCTCCCTATGGAGACGGCAAGGCGGCGGAAAGGATCGTCTCGGCACTCCGAGACCATTTTATTGCATGCGCCTGATTTACCTGGCTTCCATACCCTGGTGCAGTTTTTCGCAGCGGCCGCACGAGCTCATCCGATATTTCCATTCGGTCACGGGAGGGCAGGTTCTATGGATCGACCCGTATCCGGGCCGTTTCCCGGCACTTTCCGATGTGCTGAACCGGCGCCCGAAACCGTGCATGACGGATTGCGATGTTCCTGCATGGATGACGGTCGTTAAAACGAGAGCATTACCCGTCGAACCCTTGCCTTTTTCGGATTCGATCAACTGCCTGCTTTGGGGCGATGTCGAACTGGCGATCGATCGCTTCCTCGATGACTCAACCGTTCTGGGAATCGGCAAGCCGACCACACTTGCGCTGCGCCTGCTCTCCAGGCTGCGCTTCAGCTGGTCGTTCTACGATGTGATGGATGACAACCCCGCCTTTTATCAGGGCTGGTCGCGGCTCGCCATGGCAAACCGGGAGCAGAGGCTGATCAGAGCGGTATCGACGCTTCTGACTACGTCCACCTTTCTGCGGGATCGGGTGCAGCCTCTGGCGCACGATGTTCGTCTTGTCCTCAATGCATGTGCGACAGACAGGATGCCGGAGATGGCAAATCCGTGGGCGCGCGGAAGAAACCAGCCGCTGGTAATCGGCTATATCGGCACGATCGGGCACTGGTTCGACTGGAAACTGGTCATTGCTCTGGCCACGTCGCGTCCGGATATCATGTTCCGTCTCATCGGCCCTCTCTACGCACCGTCCCGGACATCGTTGCCGCATAACGTTCGTGTAGAGTCTCCTCTGCCCCATGCCGAAGCGCTGCAAACGATGGCTCGATTCGATGTGGGCCTGATACCATTCAAGAAGAATACGCTGACATCTTCCGTCGACCCGATCAAATATTATGAATATCGGGCATTGGGGCTGCCTGTGGTGAGCTCGGCTTTCGGGGAAATGGCCCTGCGAGGCGCCGATGAAGGTGTGTATCTGATCGATGGGGATTCGGATGCCGCCCGCGCGATCGACCAGGCACTGGCGTATCGCGCACATCCGGAACGCACGATGCAATTCAGGGAAGACAATTCATGGAAGAACCGGTTTGAGCAAGCGGGAATCTTCACGCATTGAGGCGTGCATTATATTCCGCAACATCCACTTCCTCCGCTCTTCCTCTGCTTTTGCAAACAGGCAGGCTTGACATGTCAATACGTTGCCGTAAGACTTGCCCGATCTAACCACAGATGACCGCCAACGGATAGGCAACCCTTGACTGGCGTACATGCAGAAAAGCCATCGGTCTCAGCCGTGATCGTGAATTACAACGCCGGTGAAATCCTGGCGGAGTGTATTCAGGCGGCATTGCCGCAGGTCGACGAGGTAATGGTGGTGGATAATGCGTCCTCGGATTCGAGCCTGGAGCGCTGCGCGGGGCGGTTCGCGGCGGAACCGAAACTCAGGATTATCCGCAATGCCGCCAATCTCGGCTTTGCCGCTGCCTGCAACGTCGGCATTGCGCAGACCACAGGTTCCTATGTGCTGTTCCTTAATCCGGACTGCATACCTGGGCCAGACTCATTGCAGCGCCTGGCCCAGGTTCTGGAAACCAATCCTGCGGCAGGCCTGGCGGGCGGGTTGCTGATCAATCCGGATGGTACCGAGCAGGCAGGGGGCCGCCGCGCAATACCGACGCCGTGGCGTTCCTTCGTTCGCGCCTTCGGTCTGTACCGGCTGGAACGCTACTGGCCCCGGCTGTTTTTCGATTTCCATCTGCATAGACAACCGTTGCCCGCTGCCCCGATCGAGGTAGAGGCTGTTTCCGGTGCCGTCATGCTTGTGCGGCGCGAAGCAATGGAAGAGGTCGGCCCCTGGGATGAAGGTTATTTTCTTCACTGCGAGGACCTGGACTGGTGCATGCGTTTCCGGAGGCAAGGATGGAAAATAATCTTTGTGCCGGATGCGCCGATCGTGCATGACAAAGGGACATGCAGCCGCACCCGACCCATATTCGTCGAGTGGCACAAGCACAGGGGGATGATGCGTTTCTATCGCAAATTCTTCCGCCACGAATATCCCGGTTTGATACTGTGGCTCGTGGCGCTGGGGGTCTGGCTGCGTTTCGCAGCAGTGACAGCGGTTCATTATGGCCGCCGTGCACGAGAAAAATTGGCAAGCGGATGAATAACCACATCGATATTCGCTTCCCTCCGTTATGAATGCGCGGTATTTTCTGTCCCCCGCTCCTCACCTGCTGAACCGATGCCCGAACCTTCCTCCCCGCCCGCGCCCCGAATCATCGTCACAGGTGCGACCAGCATCGTCGGGCGATTCCTGCTGGCGCGATTGCTGGATGCCGGCTATGAAGTGCATGCAATCAGCCGCGATGATGAAAAACGATCGGATCCAGCCGGTAAGCTGACCTGGCATCAGGCCGATATCGGGCAACCCGGGCAGTTGCCCCCCATACATGCGCAGGCGCTGATTCATCTGGCACCGCTCTGGCTGCTGCCTCCTTTGCTGCCCGTCCTGGGGTCCCATCGGGTGATGCGGGTGATCGGCTTTGGTTCAACCAGCATATACAGCAAAGCACATTCCGCGGATGAGAGCGAGCGGCTGCTGGCAACGCAATTTGTCCAGGCGGAAGAAGCAATCAGCAGGCTTTGCGAAGTGAAGCACATGGACTGGACGATATTTCGCCCGACGCTGGTATATGATTGCCTGCGCGACAGGAATATTACGCGTATTGCCACCTTCGTCAGGCGCTACGGGTTTTTTCCGCTGCTCGGGAAGGCGGCCGGGTTGCGCCAGCCCGTTCACGCCGATGATCTCGCCCATGCATCGATGCAGGCGCTGTGGCAGCCCGCCACTTTCAACCGGGCGTACAACCTGAGCGGCGGCGAAACATTGGCTTACCGCGAGATGGTGAAAAGGATCTTTGACGCGCTCGGCAACAAGGCCAGATTCCTCGTCATCCCGTCATGGCTTTTCCGCACGACGATAGCCTGCGCAAAGCTGCTGCCCATGATGCGGGGAGTCAATCCAGAGATGGCGATGCGGATGAATGTCGACCTGTGTTTTGATCATGCCGAAGCCGCGCACGATTTCGGTTTTTCACCGAGACCATTCTCGCCGGATTGGAGCAACATACGAAGATGAATCACATCTCAGGCTTATCCTGGAGTCG
>CAZYYR010000027.1:6299-16811 GCA_964651465.1 uncultured Nitrosospira sp. | reverse complement strand
GAATTCCGCATTCTCGCTTCGCAGCAGGTCATCGACCTGTTTCTGGATGAAGAATCACAGAGCCTGGCCCAGCTTGCGGATTTCATTGCGAAGCCCATCAGCCTTCAGGTGGAGGCCACGTATACCCAGGAACAGTATGATGTGATCCTGATGTAAAGGTCCACCTGGAATTCGGCTACAGCCTGTTTGAAAGCCCTATGCCAACGAACATTCCTGCATCGTTCAGGCGGAGCCCCTTTCGATATCCCCTGCAATAACGCGATAAAGCGGCTGCAGGTTTTCCCTGATGTTGGCGATGGTGCCACTGACACTCATCATGGAGGGAACGCGCATTCCGTGGTGATCGATGGGGTGGCCGATGAACTTGAGGTCGAACCCGAGTTTGATGAAATGCAGCGCCAGGCGCTCTTCGGTCAGAATGAACAAAGTCTCGATTTTATGCAGGCGAGCCAGTTCGAACGTGCCTAAATAAAGGCTGATCGGAATGTAAGGAAAGCGCCGCGATTGTGAAACCCCGAAATCCTCATCCGCAATACCGATCGCTTTGCTCGCCTCACCTTTACGTCTTCGGTAACTGGCAATGACAGCCAGGCGTGATACCTCTGCGATATGATGGCGAGGCAACGATACCGGATCAATAATCGATCGATCCAGTGTATCGGCGCAGGTTATCTCGAAGGGCAAGGGGTGATGAGGATCCTTCGACGGGGGGAAAATTATGCGCGCGCAGCCGATGAACTCCTGAGTATGGACATTGCGTAACAAAAAATGTACCGAGTGAGCATCATACTCATCGCTTTCTCGCCTATCTCGCTGAAGAGGCTCAAATTTGAGATCTTCACAATAAACCTCATGTCGGATACGATAAACCTCATCCCTTAATACATTCGAAAAGGCTGGCACGATTTCGAAGTACCGCTTGAATGAATGGCCCAGATCGAGTGTTTCGGTTAGAGACATGTCTCAGTTAACGGCAGTTTTCTCCGACACTTTAGGCATTTGTTGCTTTTTTGGGATTTCCGCATTATAGCCTTAGTGGAGTTTTTTCAGATAATCCTTGGTGAAAATCTTATCCGGGAGGTCGCGCAGCTTCATATCCGAATATTCGAGCACCGATTGCTCGCCTTTACGCAAGGCATCTTCCATGACAAGCCGGGTTGGACGCTGCTTTCCATGGAGCATTTGGAATTTCTCGTATCGAGCAGTTTTAAGCAGCCGGTCGGATAGCGAATAGAATTCGGCGCGGTAAGGCCGGAAATTTGATTGCCCAACCCAATACAAAACTTTATGATAGGTAACCCCGCGATCGATTCCGGTGAGTTCCAGCACGTTATACTTTTCGCCGTCTATGGTTTCCGTACGCAAGATTTTAGCGTTGTAATCTCCAGCAAAGTTTGCGCGGGCCAGGTCTCCATTTGCGACTTGGCCAGTAAGCCGCTGGGACAAGGATAAACGTACAGGCTGGGAGACTTCCGGCATGAATATCCACAGATCGCGTCCTTTCATCAACAAGATCTGGCCCCGTTCCGAAGCCGGTTCCGTAGTCATCACCACGCTGTTTTCGTTACCCTTGGCTAAAATCCTGTATTTGCGCAAGTCCTCCGGCTGATCCGGAGTGGTCGTGTTAATGGAGACATCGACCTGGAAGCTCTCTCGCGGAAATCGTATCTGATCAGACTTTTCCAGTATTGTTTGAGCCAGTTCAGTATCATTTGTATTGGCTATTGCGGTCGGTATCGCAATAGCAACTATGAGAATCGCCGTTAGCAAGTAGCGCTCAGAATTTTTTTGCATGTTCATTTCTACCATGGATGTCAATGACGGGAATTACCGGTCCAGGATGTGTATGAGTAACACGAGCGTCGTAAGCTTCGAGAATGTTTCCAAAGATTACATCCTTGGGGAGCAGATAGTCCAGGCATTAAGGGACATTACGTTAAGTATAGCCTCTGGCGCTTTTCTCGCTATTGCCGGCCCGTCCGGCAGTGGCAAGTCGACGCTGCTCAACCTGATCGGCTGCATCGATACCCCTACCCACGGAAAATTATTCATCAACGGTCAGGATATCACCGGCAGAACCCCGGATGAGCTCTCCGGGCTAAGAGCGCGAACCATCGGTTTTATTTTTCAGACATTCAATTTGTTTCCGGTTCTTTCCGCAGAGGAGAATGTCGAATATCCCCTGTTGCAATTCAAGGAATTAAATGCGGCAGAGCGTCGCAGCCGGGTGGCGGAATATCTTGATATCGTAGGCTTATCCAGATTTGCCGCACATCGGCCGAACCAGCTCAGCGGCGGGCAACGTCAGCGTGTAGCAATTGCGCGGGCACTTGCAACGCATCCGAAAATAATACTGGCTGATGAGCCTACCGCCAATCTCGATCATGCGACAGGTGAAAGCATCCTGGGGCTGATGAAGGATATTAACGGAAAGTTAGGGACAACCTTTATTTTTTCCACTCATGATGCACGTGTCATGGCAATTGCGGACAGTGTGACCTATATCGAAGATGGTCAGATCGTGCAGCCTGAAACTCGCGATGAGGAGAAACTCGGCCACGTTATCGGGCAAAGAGGCAGGTATGGGAACAGGACCTCCGGAGGTGAAGGCGATAGCAGCCGATGAGCTACGGAATTAGGCCGGCATCATATTTAATAAGCTTAAAGGCGCTGCTCGTTGTAAGGTCGATCAGCTTTGCGGGTACCCCCGAGGTTCAGCTTCCGGATGCTGCAAAGCCCGTACAGGTTATCCATCGAGCAATCGAGGATCAAGCAACGCCTGCCGAGCCTTTGATGCTGACTTTGTCTTTATTCACGAGTATATCTCCTGCTCACCCGGCACGGAAACCGGATGATGGGTTGAACAGTAGGGGTGTGCGCGGAGGCATGGATAGGCACGATGAGAAGCCCTTGCTATTGTCTGTATCGCCTTCTCTTTCTTATAGTCCGGCCTATACCATAAAAGATCGTGCGGTAAGCGAGAACATAGACCTCCCCCTTGCCATTTTTGCTCGGAATGATAAGGAGAGCGGATTTGCGTCGCGGGAAGCATTATTTGGTGACGACATGCCGCAAGAGCAAAAGTCCTCGGAATCCGTACCTGCCTGGAAGAGACTGGTGACGGGGTGGAGGGGTTTTTCTCAATTGGAAATCGCGGACAATTACACTGACCCCGAACATTTATCGAAAGCAAAGCTGCGAACGGAGCTGTCACGTACAGGACAATTCAACGAACACATAAAATGGAAAGTGAGCGGCCGCTTCGACTACGATGCAGTTTATGATCTATCCAGTTTTTATCCACGAGCTGTCCGTCAGGATCAACGCTACGAGTTCTTTCTGCGTGAGAACTACCTGGATGTCTCGGCTGGTGATTTTGATTTCCGGCTTGGCCGTCAACACGTGATATGGGGTGAGATGGTGGGGCTGTTCTTTGCCGACGTCGTGTCGGCCAAGGATTTGCGGGAATTTGTCCTGCCTGCCTTTGACATATTGCGTATCCCTCAATGGGCGATGCGCGCAGAATATTCGAAGGGGGATACGCATGCTGAAGTGCTGTGGATTCCAGTACCTACCCTTGACGAGATTGGAAAGCCGGGAGCGGATTTTTACCCCGGTCCCTTGCGTGGGATAGCCACCTATCTACCGGAAGACCGCTCTGGGCGAAACGTAGGCAACTCCAATTACGGGGTGCGTTTGTCGCATCTCATAAATGGCTGGGATATCTCGGGCTTCTACTACCACAGTCTGGATTCGTCGCCCACGTTCTATCGCGTCGGCGGTCCTGCTGAACCTCTTGTTTTCCAGCCCCGTCACGACGAAATTGACCAGGTCGGCGGAACGCTTGCGAAAGACTTCGGCTCAATCGTGCTGAAAGGTGAATTGATCTATACGAACGGGCGCAAATTTAACGTCATGCGAGCCACTGCAATGGATGGATTGGTCAGGCAGAACACGATCGACTATGTAATAGGCCTGGATTTCAGTCTGCCTGCCGAAACCCGCTTGAACCTGCAGTTTTTTCAGCGTGTCTTTCTTTCGCGTGACCCGAATCTCGTCCTGGACCAGCTTGAGAACGGTGCCAGCATCCTGCTCAATGGCAAACTATCACCAAAGATTGAAGCTCAGGCTTTATTGATCCATAGCCTGAATCGCAGCGATTGGATGTTGCGACCCCGGTTATCCTGGAATTTTCAGCCGAACTGGCGCTGGGCTGTGGGTGCAGACGTATTTGGAGGCCCGCCTATCGGCCTGTTTGGCCGTTTCAATCATGCCGATCGTGTCTATACCGAATTGCGGTATTCATTCTGATTTATGCCGGGAGCTGCTAACAGGCCCGGGTATAAAGAGCCGGATTGCATTCAAAACCGAGGCTTCATATATTCCGCCTCAGCGCATCGGCAACCGGTATGCGCGAGATATGCCTTCCGGGAATGATGGCTGCCAACACTGTTGCTGCTATACCGATAGCAAAGGATACCAGCAAGACGCCAGGGACAATCTGAATGTGAGCTGTATAGCCGAGATTGGAATTTGGTGGCGGAGGCATCGAAATACCGATCGCAGAGATAATGAGTGCGAGACCAATGCCGAGTCCGAGTCCGAGACTGCTTCCAATAACTCCCAGCAGAAAGTTTTCCGTGACAATCAACCGGAACACATGGCCGCTGCGGTTGCCAAGCGCCATCATTGTTCCGAATTCTCCTGTTCTTTCAAAAGCACTCATGTTGACACTATTCAGAACGCTTAGCAAAACCATGATCAGGATAATCAGTTGCAGAAAACTTAACTGCCGCCCATAAAGCTCTACCGTTTTTTCGTAGAAATCGTTAAGTTCGATCCAGGTTTTGATCTCAAGACCAGAAGTTTCTAACCGTTCTTTCAGCAGCTCTGCAATACGAAACGTGTCCTCCGTTTTTTTTAACGAGATGACGAGCGCATTCACGCCCTGAGTTGCCAGCAATTCCTGGGAGGCGGCCAGCGGGATCTTCACAGCCCGAGCGTCATAATCGCTGGAGAAGCTCTTGAATACGCCGATTACCTCGAGATCGATGCTGTTAAGCGCACCGTCGAAGGTATTTGCCAGCAGAGTTACATGGTCGGCCGGTTTCAGTTTCAACGCTTGGGCAACACCAAATCCGAGCATGATGCCAAACGTGTCCTTATCTTCGAGCTGTCGTCCTGCGACGATTGAGACGGAACTTCCGAGGGCTGCTTCCTTTGCTGGCTCTACGCCTTCACCTATTATCGGAAGGTCGCTTCGACCATTATTGAGCAGAGCGGAGAAGTTAAGCCGTGCATTTATGCCGTCGATATCGCGATCGGCAATACGTTGCTTAATAGCGCTGGAATTCACTATCAGATATTTCTCCGGTGCGTGCGTTCCTGCTGCAAAGAATCCTTTCTTATAAACTTGCAGATGCCCGGATCGTGAGTGAATAAATGCTTCCGATAATGTTACAAAAATATCGTTCACCCAGCCCCCGGCAAGGATAAGTGCTGTTACACCGCTCATGATTGCTACTAGCGTCATTGCCGTATGAAGTCTTTGCCTGAAAATATTGCGCAGAGCGAGCTTCAGCATCGACACTTTACTGATCATCGATTGTAATGCAAGGCATCTACAATCCGCATACGTGACGCCTTCCATGCGGGATAGATGCTGGCGACCAGGGTCGTAGTCATTGCGAGCAACAGAGATTCCACCGCTATCTCCCATGTGACCAGAATTTCCCCTGTATAGCCGTGCTCCATGCCAGGAGGCGGCGGCATTGGGATACCGATGCTCGAGATCGTGAGCGCCAATAGCAATCCTGTCGCTACCCCGAGCAGTCCCCCCAGGCAGCCGAGCAGAAGACCCTCGTTCAGAAAGCGGCGCACAACGTCGCTGCGTCTGGCACCGAGCGTCATGTCAGTGCCGATTTCACCGGTTCTTTCCATCACATTCATCGTCATCGTATTGGAGATACTGAGCAGGATGATCACCGCAATGATCAGCCTGATTCCCTGGATTTGCTTGGTAAACAAAGTTACAGTCTGATTGTAGAAGTCAGCCAGCACATACCAGGGGACAATTTCGAAAGTGCTCTTACCCAGCTTTTCTCTCAATTTTGCAACCATGCCGTCGGTCTTTGCCGTATCATTCAGCAGGACGACCCAGAGGTGAGAGCCTTCTGTACGGAGCAACTGGCGCGCAGTTTTAATAGGCACGCGCAGTGCGCTGTCATCATAAGATTTGTTGACGCTGGTGAATACGCCACGGATAGTTACCTCGACAGCATTCACGCCTCGAGAGGCAGTGTTGGCCAGCAACACGACCTGATCGCCCACATCTGCACCGAGATTGCGTGCAAGCCCTATGCCAAGAATAATGCCTTTCGGATCATCGACAGAGAGGTTTCGACCGGCCAAAATTTGTACGGAACTGCCGAAAGCCGCTTGTTCACGGGGAGCGACGCCGTCCCCGATGAATGAGAGCGTTGCTTCCCCATGACTGATCAGGCCGCCGAACGACAGACGTGGCGCGACTGCCTTGATGTTTTTTGAAGCAACTGCAGTTTCCAGTTCCGGTACTGTATCTGGCAGCAGAAAGGCGTATGGGTCGGCTTTTCCTGATTCCTGATAGCCCGGGCGGCTGATTTGAATATGGCCCAGTTGCGCTTCGATCACCGATTCGCGCATGGCCCAGAATATCCATTCTATAAATCCGCTTACCAATAGCAGAGCAATGACACCAAATGCAACTGCCCCGATCGCAATTGCGCTGCGACGCCTTTGACGCACGATGTTCCGAAACGCCAGCAAAAAATCGACTTGAATATGATTCACTGACGGTAGTCCTTATGCTCATCGCCTGTTGTCACAACTGTTTCCAAACATGCCGGTAGAGAAGCAATTTTAAACTGGGGTTTCCCAGTCAGGTCCCGCGATTACAGCAGCCGACTGTGTTGTCATACTGATATAGACGGTCGAGCGCCATACTTAAATCGACCGCTGCGACGTGACGCGTATAGACGAGCAGCTTATAGTGCCATGCAGTTCGAAAGAACGCCAGTTTCCAGCAGGAAATCGTGATACGGAATGATTTTCCTGTAATGAGTATTACTTTCGTTTGAGAGCATAATGGAAACTCGAAACAAGCCGGTTATCCTTTTAATTGCTGAAGCTGTCACCCTTGCACATTTCGGGCGCATTGCCGCCCTGTCGAAAACGCTCGATCAGAACGTGTATGACGTAATTGTCGCTTCAGATCCTCGTTATCTGGGCCTGGAAGCACGGCTTGGCGCTGAGTTCCATCCGATTCGATCGATTCCATCGGCTGAATTCGCGTCAGCCCTCGCTCGGGGGAAGCCGCTGTATACTGCTGAAACCCTTTCCGCCTATACGGAAAATGATCTGGAGTTACTCGACCGCGTCAGGCCCGACCTGGTCGTCGGCGACTTCAGATTGTCTTTGGCCGTGAGCGCGCCATTGCGTCAAATCCCATATGCTGCCGTGGTCAATGCTTACTGGAGTCCTTATGCGAATACGCGTTATCCCGTTCCGGATCTCCCTATAACCCGGCTTCTTGGGATCAAGCTGGCACAAAAACTATTCGATATTGTGAGACCTGGTGCATTCGCGCTCCATGCCAGGCCCCTGAACCAGGTACGTCGACATTTCGGACTGCCGTCCTTGGGGCAAGACCTGAGGAATACCTACACATGGGCTGATTACACTCTATACGCAGACGTCCCCGAAGTAGTGCCTACGTTTGATTTGCCTCCCCACCACCGCTATCTTGGTCCAATACTCTGGTCGACCGATACGTCACTGCCAGAATGGTGGAGCCGCCTGCCCAAATGCAAACCTGTGATATTTATGAGCCTGGGTAGCTCGGGTCAGGCTCAGCTTCTGCCAACGGTACTTGCCGGGTTATCGCAATTGCCAGTTACCGTTATTGTCGCTACTGCGGGACGAATCGTCCTGGAGGATACCCCAGCCAATGCTTATGTTACCGATTATCTGCCATTGCACATCGTCATTCCATGTTCCAAATTGGTGATCAGCAATGGGGGTAGCCTGGTGACTTATCAGGCACTGGCAAGTGGAATTCCGGTCATCGGTCTATGCTCCAATCTCGATCAATTGCTGAACATGAATGCGGTGGAACGGCTGGGCGCTGGTATTACATTGCGTTCGGCATGGGTATCTGCTGCTGATTTGCAGGAGTCTGCCATTGCCATGCTGAATAACCTCTCGTATGCGCGAGCGGCTCAGAAGGCAAGTCGACTTGTAGCGCAATTCGATGTCGGGCAGCACTTTCGCGAGTTTGTGAGGGAAGTTCTTCACTAATAAAGGCAGTAGATATACGGCGCATTAGATAATGGGCAGTGATAACGGAGATGATCAGATGAATCCCTATACGACACTTGAAAGAAATCGATATTTCGAGGTGCTTGGTGGTCTGAACGTGGAAAATCGTGGCGACAATAAAGTCGCAATGTTATCGGAGCTTGACATGACGTCAGCTCAGGCATTGCGTGCCTCCGTCAACCAGCAGACCGGTATCAAGCCGTCGTACACTGCAATTGTAGCCAAGGCGGTTTCGATAGCCTTGCGAGAACATCCATATGCTAACAGAATGGCGGTGGAACGACTGTTCTGGAAGCGTATCCTGCAGTTGCATGACGTGCATTTGACAATCGCGGTTGAACGCGACCGCCCGGGCATCGAGCAGGCGGTATTCGCGGGTACGATCAGGGATACCGACAAGCTGGATGTGGTTGCCATCACTAAGGAATTGCAAAGTCTGGCGCAATCAACAGAAGAAACGAGTGAACGTTGGCGCTTGCTCAAACGTATAGTCGAGACCCTTCCGCCCCCCCTGGCTCGCTGGTTAATATCGATTCCACGCTGGTTCCCTGATCAATGGATCGAGCATCGAGGTGGCTCAGTCATGATCTCATCGCCCGCAAAGTATGGTGTAGACATGATGGTTGCGAACTGGCCATGGCCAATCGGCTATTCTTTCGGCCTGGTGAAAGACCGGGTGATTGCTGTGGAGGGTTTGGTTCTGGTAAGGCCGACCATGGTTCTCACAATGAGTTTCGATCGTCGCTTAATGGGAGGAGCACCGGCTGCGCGTTTTTTTCGCACCGTTTGCGGGCATATAGAACATGCGGAGCGGGACATGGCTGTGCCTGCAGATGATACCGTGTAGAGACCTTGGGTGACTCTTCGGTTGCCCGGTAGAATTCTCTGCCGTGTACCGAATGATGCAACCGGCACTGAAGGGCTAAGCCGCGTGAATGATAAATGATGCAAGTTGCTGCTACACCCGCTTCAAGAAGAAGTGCGTTAGCAGCAGGGCTCGGTTCGGTGCTTGCCTGAACAGACGGCTGGGCTTGGTGGCTGGCGAAGAATAACGGCCAGATGAGACAGGAGTCAGGATTTCTGGCACGACAATGAAAAAGGCCACCCCGTCAGGGGTGGCCTCCAAAAGTGAATGCGATATATCGCTATTCGCTCAGGTGCGACGACCCGCGAAAGCAAAACCGAACAGACCGATACCCAGCAAAGCCAGAATGCCGGGCTCAGGCACTTCAGTAAAGTTTTGCGATCCATCGGTTTGCAGCACAAAACTGGATGAAGTATTCGCTCCCGTGGCGACGCCGTTGAATGCTGCCGGCCGTGTATAGTTCGGGCTGCTCAGACCGGGGAATTGAAGCGAGGCTTGAAACTGCGTACCTGCCAATGCCGGGTCTATATATGTAGAGTTGGTCGAGGTGACCGTGCCGCTCAGAAGACCGCCGCCGGTACCGAATACACCCGGGCCAGGGATTGCGCCGGTTGCAAAGAAGGTGCTGATACCACCGTCCCATGTTCCACTCAGTATGCTCGTTCCGTCTAGAAAGCCCGTTCCGGCGGACTGGTTCGCATCAGGACTGGAATCAAGGAAAATCTCCCATGACCCGCTGTTCGTAATGATCTGGATGCTGGAACACCCGTCGTTTTGGCAAATCGCAGTCTGTTGAAGCGTCTGAAATGTAGTTACTTCGTACGTTCCGCTTGCCGCTCCCGGTGAAGCAATAAACAGATTATCTGTCGTCGAGGTGGTGTCGATACCCCCGGCAAATGCCTGATATGTAAAGGTGAAATTTGTACTGTCACCGGTATTATTGGCACTGGTCAAGTTAAATCCTTGAACCCAGCCACCACCGTTGGCGTGCCAGTCGAAACCTGTGAAATTTTGCAGTATCCCATCTGGGCTGAACGTATTCAGGGTTGCCGAATGTCCAATGGCGGAGCCACCCAGCAGGGCTGCAGCTATTGATAGATTGATAAGCTTTTTCTTCATGTTTTCCTCTCTGTAATAAAGAAACTGGTTGCGGTTGTGTCAACTTAATATTAAGCAATCCCCGTGCCAGCTCTAAAAATCTTTTACTATTATTTTTATATCAAATACTTAACGATCAACGGAGTTTATTGCATCCCATATTTGCCGCATTGTGTAAAAAAACTCGACATCGG
>CAZYYR010000027.1:0-6199 GCA_964651465.1 uncultured Nitrosospira sp. | reverse complement strand
TAAAATTAACACATTGTTTTGCTTTGGAAAACTGAATACCTTCTCGGTTATAGCGCGCAAAAACCAACGGCGTTATTTCTGGTTGCAGCTGCAGACCAATTTTAGTAGCGGTAAGCCAAAAGCGTTGCATGACGCGGCCCGCGTTCACGTAATCATCAATCGATCGGGGCTGTTGTTTCGCCAAAATGACGAAATGGGCTCCGCAGGCGATACCAGGTATCAGATCCATCTGAATGCGGGGTGCCCAGGTTCCCGCCAGAAAAGTGTTAAAAAATTTAACACGCTGCCAGCTCAGCATCACCCACCGCATCAAGCGCGCTGTTAATGGATCAACCCCTAATGCCTGGTCAGGCACTTTATCTTCGCTATACCGGGAATCCCATTGGATGATGGCGCGGTGTACCTGATAAGCCTCGGGCATAGTCAGGCGCAGCTTTGCGTTGTCGAACAGGAATCGAGCCATTTTCAGACGTCTTGGAAAACCCTCCAGCCATAAGATGTCATACTGGGGTTTCACTGCGGCTTCCAGCGTGTTTTTTTCCCGCTCTGTCAGTTGTCGCGTACTCATGGGGCGGCGCTGGACGCTGCGATAGGGTATATAAGGAATGAGCGGATCGGACTTGAGATGCGGCTCAGGCTCGAAATGGATATCAAAGGTAGGCTTCGTATCGGGGCAATCGGGACGACGCTCGATGCTCGTCTTCAAGCCATGTCCGGTGGCGGCGATGGATATGGTTTCCAGCAGCGCACCGATTGAAATTTGACTGGGACGTCCATCCAGGTCGTAGACGCAGTGATCACGGGTATCGAAACCGTGTATCGTCAAACCGTTGTCTCCCATCATCTGGAACCGCCACGGCTGAGTATTGTCTCCGCTCGGTGCCCACCTGGCAAGATCGAGAATTTGTTCGATTACGGTAGGTGACTTGCGATCCGCCCGTCTTCTATTCTCATCCTCAAGGTCTATCGATTCAGGCGCAGTAGTCGTTTCCGCGAACGAATCATGTTTTGGATCCCCGAAGCGTTCGCTGACATTTTTTTTGCTTAAGCGGCGCCTGGCGACTGCGAGACTCAGTCGTTGAAGAGGGTTTTTGTTTCCTCCCGGACGCCAGGTATGGATTAATTTATTGGAAAAAGCATCGAAGTGAATCCCATGCGGGGCAGCCCATACTGTGCCGCGATTCAGCAGGATCTTGAGAGCTTCAGTAGCCGCGATACCCGCGGAGAGCTGGCAACCCATTATCGTTGAAGGGCCCCGGCTTTCTGCAAAATCGATGGAGGAGGGATCTACCAGGTAGCGGGCATGCAGACCAGCGGGCGCAAGCCCTACCAAAAAGCGGAGAGCCTTTTCCACCTCGGGTAGATCGTCCCATTGGAAATACTCTTCAAAGGTCATTTTACCAGGCAGGAAATTCAGCAACGCGGATCCCATGCCCAGAGGCGCAACGGTTATGGCAGGAATGCCCAGGTCTGCACAGGCTGCGAACGTTGCTTGCCGGGCTGAAAAAGCAAAAAAATCCAGTCCGTCGATGTATAGATCAACATCCTCGAAAAATACCGGCAAGATGTCCGGATTGACCCCACGGGGAAAGATTCTGATATCCAGTTGCGGATTGATATCCCTGGCCATCTCAGCCAGAACTTCGGCCTTTGGCCGTCCAAGGCTTGAAACCGTCGCACCTACCTGGCGGTTGAAATTGATCAGATTAAAAACATCGAAATCTGCAATATGGAATGCACCTATACCCAGTCGGGCCAGGGTCAGCAAATGAATACCGCCTACACCACCCAGTCCTGCAATTGCAATCCGTTTATGCCGCAGGACTTCCTGTTCGACAGGTGTTACCCATCCAATATTGCGGAGGGTGGCCTCACGATATGAAAAATCCTGAATCATTAACCGGGTGCTCGACAGGGGGCAATTTCCGATGTGACCCGTTAGACGAGATGAATGATAGCACTAAATTCAAAGCTTCGGAGGCGGTTAGAAGAAGAGTATTAGCCTCGAAGAGCCTCATCAAAGGACAGAAGGATTGCAGCAGGAATTAATTGGCATGTGAGGTGTGTGCGCAGCTTTCATATGGTGAGTGTCCGAGCACACTCCGGCTTTCAGTCGCTCAGTAATGATACGTTCATCCTGCCTCGAAAAAAAGTAAGGATAAAATGATCTTTCGGTACCGTGTTGCTCCATCGATCCACCGAACTTCTCGATTTGCTCGGCCATATATCCAAGTTCCACTCTAAGCAATACTGCAGGTGCGTCAACACGAGTGCAAACCCGCTCTTCAGTAATTTGCCTGCACCCCAGCAGTCTTTTATAGAAGCCTGCGTGTCGAGGATTCACTTCTACCACCCAATCCGTATAACCATGGATATTTGCCGCATATATATAGCAGATGTGAATCAGCGAAGCAAAAACCCGCGGGGGCACGTTATCATCAATTGCAAGTCTGGAAGGCTCGGCCAGTCGTCGCCCTTTTGCCCGCAATTCGTTTATCTTGTCACCAAAATTCTCATCCGCCGGTAACGATGAATTTCCATCCAGACATAATGTCATGGTGCCTGCAATCCTGTTTGCGGTTTCAGCGATGAGTGTAATTCTGTTTGACTCGTTGATTACCGGGACATCAACGGAATAACCTCTCCATGAGTACCGCTTTTTTATGAGCAAACTCGCCGCCCTGCGTCGGCCTTCTGAATTTGCCATGCAGATGTGGAAAAGCTGTTGATCGATAGGATGACGGTGAACTAACTCGGAATCGGGCGCCCTAATACTACAAAGATCGTGCAGCCGATGAGGAGATTCGAACGAGATTATCGCGTCGTCATCTTGAGGCAGGAAGCTGTATTTATGGGCGATTAAAGAACGAAGATTTCTTAGGATATTCATCATGGAGGCTCCTCGTGTAGCGTCGAAGGAACTCCAAGCAATATCCATGCCGAGCCTTATCCAGTCATAGTGTAGGCTGTTATTGTCTATGTGCGCTGGCGCACAGACTATGGAATTTGTCTCCGGTAGGAGACGCTAGAGGTTATCATTGTGAATATGTTTTTGAAATAAAAAAGATTATTGGTGTCTCTGGAATGAGACAGAATTTGACACGCAGATCTTATGCACTGCTTGTTTCAGCGGTTCCTGCGTCAGTGTGGGTGAGTCGTATATTCCCGTATCTGGCATGAAATGCGATATGCATACCCCTCCGGCCGCATGCCCGATCCTTTCCCCTGGATACAAGCGTCCCGTTCCATCCCGATGTGTCGATCACCTGCCCGTCCGTATGGGCTGATCACTGGCGTGGAACGAATCTTATGCTCGAACAAAAGATATCCAAAGGACGGTCCATAAGACAAAGAAAGGATAGCAAAGCAGTTTAAGCGTCTACTGTATCTGTTGATGGAGAGTCCTTGCCTCATCTATGTCCGGAAAGTCTTTTCCGGTAGCCAGAACCTGCTCCAGCTCTTGGCGGGCTTGATTTTTGTTACCGGATTTGAATAGGGCGGAGGCTAAATGATAGCGAATTTCAGATGCTTGAGGCGCCAAGGAAACGGCCTTCCGCAGCAGCGGCAGGGCCCGCGCGGTATCGTCCTGCTCCAGCAGGATCCAACCCAGCGTATCCAGCACTGCTGGATTCTCCCCATCCAGCCCGTATGCCTTTTCCGCATATTCCAGAGCCTTGGGATTCTTTTGGCGCTGATAAGCGTTAGCCAAGTTGTTCAGTGCGGGAACAGACTTCGGCTGCTCTTTCAGGACAGCATGGTACTGCTCAATTGCAGCAGCAAATTTCCCTTCTGCAAGATGCATATCCGCAAGGTATAACCGGGTAGACAAGTCTTTCGGGTGCACCTTCAACCATTGAAATATACGTCCGTCAGCTTCCTGCTTTTTTCCGGCACGGACCAATGTTGCATGAAGCTTCATCAATAATAGCGGCGTTTCGCTGATGGCAAAGGCTTGTTCATAAGCCTTCGCCGCAAGGGCCGGTTCATTCCGCTTCAGTAGCAGATCGCCTTCCGCCACATAACCCGCTGGCAAGTTTTTATGTTGCTTCTGAACCTCACGCGCTAATTCAAGTGCCTGTTGATCATTGTTTTGCTCAGACTCAATGGCGATTTGAGCCAGTTGTGCATCGACGTAGTCGGGCTTGATAGCGATCGCTTTCTTTAATGCGTCCGACGCAGCCTTGCGTTCCCCCAAGGCCATCTGGATAACGGCGATGCGATACTGCGGAAGAGGTGATCCCGGTATCAAAGCGGCCAGTTTGGTATAGCTTTCCAGGGCAGCCGCTTTATCGTCATGAGCGAGCTGAGTCTGGGCCAGAAGGTCAAGCACCTCTGCGTTGTCGGGAAACGAGTTTAGTAGCTTCCTGGCAAGAGCGAGCGCCTTCTGCTTGTCCCCCATGCGCAGGTAGTGTGACCCCAGCAGGACGGCAGGTTGAAGTACATCCGGATTTTCCCGCATTGCTCGCTCCAGCCACTCCGTAGCCTCTTTTATCTGGCCCTGGCTAACAGCCAGCCCGGCCAATGCGGACATGGCCGAGATATTTTTTTTATCTTTTTCCAGAATCGCTTCGAAGCGCTTTTTCGCCATTTCTGGCTTGTGATCTCGTACATCCAGCTGAGCAAGATTTGTTATGGCCGGAAAATAGGATGGCTGGATAGCAAGTGCCCTTTCAAAGCTGGCGCGTGCATTTCCCAAATCATGCTTGCCGAGATAGACCGCGCCTTTCAGGTTCTGAATGAGCGGATTGTCGGGGTTCTCCTTCTCCAGTTTTCTTGCCGCGACGAGCGCCTTGTCGAATTCCTTGAGGCGTAAATGAGTCATGACCAGCAGGATTCCCGCACGCGGCGATTTGGGATCGAGTTTTGTCGCCAATTCCAGTTCGGAGATGGCGTGCGCACTTTCCCCCTGTTCCATCCTGCTCATGCTTAAGGCCGTACGAAGCACCGCATTTCTGGGTGCGATATCGCTGGCCTTTTCAAAATACTCGGTTGCTTTTGCAAAATTTTTGGCTTGCATGTAAGCTTCGCCCGCCAAGGCGAATAGCTGAGGATCCTCTCTCATATTTTTGAGTGCAGGGGTCAGGACGTGCAACGCACGCTTCGTTTCGCGGTTTTTTAACAGTACGGAAGCAAGCAGCTTGCGCGCGTAAAGATTTGATGGGTCCTTCTCCAGATAGTATTTGAGGTGCTGTTCAGCTTGCGGCATTGACCCGAGTGCGATCTGTACGGCCCCTGCCAGCAACACGCTGGGCAGGTGCTCGGGGGCTTTGCTAAGTATGTGCTGGAGCGACTCCAGCGCGGCGGCAGGTTTTTGCTGGGCATAATCGAGTAAAGCCTGGGTATATAATACATTCAGGCTGGAGCCCATCTTGCGTGCCGCGTCAAGGTCTGCCTTGGCCGCGTCGAACCTGCCTATATCAATTTCTATGAACGCCTTGTTGATATAGGCAATAGCCATATTTGGTTTTAGCTTTCCTACTTGGTCATAGGCCGCCAAGGCCTCATCGGGTTTGCCCTTCATGCGCAGAAGGTCGCCCTTGAACAGCCAGGCGCCCACATGTTGTGGATTCTGGGAAACAGCTTGCTCGGAAAAATTTATGGCAGCGTCCATATCCTTTCGCAGCAGCGAATACTTCCCCATGCCGATCAACGCGTCGGCGGAATTCGGATCCCGACCAAGCGCCTGCTCCAGCAGCACTTTTGCCTCCGAAGCTCGACCCAGCTCGAGCGCAGCATTAGCACGGAGTGTCAGTATCTGCGTCGATTCTGTTCTATTGGCCACTTCTTCTGTTTCATCCAGGACTTGCTGATAGGCTCCCAGTCCGAGTAAAGTTTGTCCCAGTTCAGGCAGTACTTTCGCCGCATCCAGGCCCAGGCTCAGTGCCCTGCGAAGCTCCTTCTCTGCAGATTGCAGATCTCCCGTCTCGTTGTATATGGCCCCAAGGAGATAACGCGCTTCGGCATTATCAGGCTGTTGTTGCAAGGCATTTTTAAGCTGAATGATAGCCGCGTTGTGATCCCCGCTTTCCTCGTAGCGCTTTGCGTCCGCTATCAGCGTGGCAGGATTCTCCATTTTGCTGCAGCCTTGCAAGCTTTCTACAGCGAGGACAGCAGCAATTGCAAATCCCAGCAGCTCCTTTTTCGATGCAATCCATTTAAAAGCACTCATTAGAACTTTTCCTTCCTTACATTCAATCTG
>CAZYYR010000026.1:0-16838 GCA_964651465.1 uncultured Nitrosospira sp. | reverse complement strand
CGCAGCCGGTTCATTCGGAATCAACTCACAAAGGACCAATTATGGGAAAAATTATCGGTATCGACCTGGGCACTACCAACTCATGCGTAGCCGTCATGGAGAATGGCAAACCCAAGGTAATAGAGAATTCGGAGGGGGCGCGGACAACGCCCTCTATCGTTGCCTACACTGAAGATGGCGAAGTTCTGGTAGGCGCATCCGCCAAGCGTCAGGCGGTGACCAATCCAAAGAATACGCTGTTTGCGGTGAAACGCCTGATCGGACGCCGCTTCAACGAGGAGATGGTGCAAAAGGACATCAAGATGGTGCCCTACAGCATCATCAAGGCCGACAACAACGATGCCTGGCTTGAAGTGCGCGGCAAGAAAGTGGCGCCGCCGGAGGTTTCGGCCCAGGTGCTGATGAAGATGAAGAAAACCGCCGAGGATTATCTGGGCGAGGCCGTGACCGAGGCCGTCATTACCGTTCCCGCTTATTTCAACGATTCGCAGCGGCAGGCAACCAAGGATGCAGGGCGGATCGCCGGCCTCGAAGTCAAGCGCATCATCAACGAGCCGACCGCGGCAGCCCTGGCTTTCGGGATGGACAAGAAGGAAGGCGATCGCAAGATTGCCGTGTACGACCTGGGTGGCGGCACGTTCGATATCTCCATCATCGAGATTGCCGAAGTGGAGGGGGAGCATCAGTTTGAAGTGCTTGCCACGAATGGGGATACATTCCTTGGAGGCGAAGATTTCGACTCGCGCGTGATCGAGTATCTGGTTGATGAGTTCAAGAAGGAAAGCGGCATCGATCTCAAGAAAGACATGCTCGCTCTTCAGCGCCTGAAAGATGCGGCGGAAAAGGCCAAGATCGAACTTTCCTCGACTCAGCAGACGGAAGTCAACCTGCCGTACATCACGGCCGATGCATCCGGCCCCAAGCATCTGGCGGTAAGAATCACCCGCGCCAAACTGGAAAGCCTGGTGGAAGAACTGATCGATCGAACGGTGGAACCCTGCCGTATTGCCATCAAGGATGCTGGCGTGAAGAATTCCGACATCGATGATGTCATCCTGGTGGGCGGCCAGACCCGTATGCCTAAGGTGCAGGACAAGGTACGGGAGATTTTCGGCAAGGATCCGCGCAAGGATGTCAATCCGGACGAAGCGGTTGCGGTGGGTGCCTCTATTCAGGGGGGTGTCCTCCAGGGGGCGGTAAAGGATGTGCTGTTGCTGGATGTCACCCCCCTGTCGCTCGGCATCGAGACGCTGGGTGGCGTGATGACCAAGCTGATCCAGAAAAACACAACGATTCCAACCAAGGCGCAGCAGGTATTCTCGACTGCAGATGACAGCCAGACTGCCGTGACCATACATGTCCTGCAGGGCGAACGGGAAATGTCGTCCGGCAACAAGAGCCTGGGGCAATTCAACCTGACCGATATTCCCCCGGCGCCGCGCGGCATGCCGCAGATAGAGGTAACGTTCGATATCGACTCGAACGGCATATTGCACGTATCTGCCAAAGATAAGGCGACGGGCAAGGAAAACAAGATCAAAATCCAGGCAAGCTCGGGGCTGTCCGAGGAAGAAGTGCAACGCATGGTGAAGGACGCCGAGGCGCATGCCGAGGAGGATCACAAGGCGCTGGAGCTCGTCAACGTACGCAACCAGTGCGATGCGATGATCCACTCGGTGAGAAAGACCTTGAAGGAGCACGGTGAAAAACTCGATGGCGAGGAAAAAACCAAAATCGAGGATGCGCTGAAGGCGGCAGAGGAAGCATTGAAATCCGGCAGCAAGGAGGATATCGAAGCCAAAACCCAGGCGCTTGCCGAAGTCTCGCACAAACTGGCCGAGAAGATGTACTCACAGGACCAGGCCCAGCAGAGTCAGCCCGGCGGTGCGGAGGCAGGTTCCCACGATGCGGGCGAAAAGCCGGTCGAGGGCGAAGTGGTGGATGCCGAGTTCGAGGAAGTCAAAAACAAGGAATAGAGAAGATTCGTCTGACTCGAAGCGCAGGATGAGAAGTTTCCGCATCCTGCGCTTTGGCGTTCTCGAGAGAAATAAAGCAATATCAGCGTCCTGGCGATAAGTACCGGGATGTTTTTTCAAGAAAACCTATGAGCAAACGCGATTACTACGAAGTGCTGGGCGTCAACCGCGACAGCAGCGAAGACGACATAAAAAAAGCCTATCGCAAGCTGGCCATGAAGTACCACCCCGACCGCAACCCGGATAACCCGAAGGCGGAGGAGCACTTCAAGGAGGCGAAGGAAGCCTACGAAATCCTTACGGATCCGCGCAAGCGCAACGCCTATGACCAGCATGGGCATGCGGGCGTGGACCCGAACATGGCGGGCGCGAATGCACAAGGGTTTGCCGACGCCTTTGGCGATATCTTCGGCGATCTTTTCGGCGGCCGCGGCAGCGGTCACGCCAACGTCTATCGAGGTTCGGACCTGCGCTATAACCTGGAGATTTCCCTGGAACAGGCGGCGCGTGGCACGGAAACCCAGATTCGCATCCCAACCATGGATACCTGCGGAACCTGCCATGGCAGCGGGGCCAAAGCGGGCACCACGCCCGTCACATGCCCGACCTGTAACGGGCATGGCCAGGTCAGGATGCAGCAGGGATTCTTCTCGATCCAGCAGACCTGCCCCAAGTGCCACGGGAGCGGCAAATTCATCTCGAATCCCTGCGCGACCTGCAGCGGCTCGGGCCGTGTCAAGCATCACAAGACGCTTTCCGTGAAAATCCCCGCCGGCGTGGACGAAGGCGACCGTATCCGCCTGTCGGGGGAGGGGGAAGCTGGCGTCAACAATGGCCCTCCCGGCGACCTGTACGTGGTCATTCACCTCGCATCCCACCCGGTTTTCCAGCGCGATCACAACGACCTGCACTGCGAAATGCCCATCAGCTTTACCACGGCGGCGCTGGGGGGCGAAATCGAAATTCCTACCCTCGACGGCCATGCCAAGATCCGGATACCCGCAGAAACGCAGAGTGGAAAGATATTCCGGTTGCGCGGCAAAGGCATCAAGGGCGTACGCAGCAATACCCAGGGAGACCTGCTGTGCCACGTCATGGTGGAGACGCCGGTCAAACTGACTGCCCGCCAGAAGGAATTGCTGCAGGAGCTGGAGATGCTCAATCAGGAGGACGGTTCGCGACACAGCCCGCGGGCCAAATCCTGGATGGACAAGGTGCGGGAGTTTTTTGCTGAATGAGTTGCTGCCGTCTCTTGCCCAGATCCTGCCCAGGCTCGGCATGGGGCGGCAATGCTCGCTGTCAACAGGAACCGAATGCGAACCGGCTGACCGTCATACCCATTCCCCGCGTACCAGCTTCTCCGCCCAGAACAGGCCGGAAACCGATTTGTTATCCGTAATCTTCCCTTCCCTTACCCATTCGAGCGCCGTTGCCAGCGGCAAAGTGAATACCTCGAGGTGCTCACCGTCATCCGGATTGGCGCCTTCAAAGGCGAGATCTTCAGCCAGGTAATAGATCAGCTTTTCGTCAGAGTAACCGATGCAGGGATGCAGGGTGGTGATATAGCGCCAGTTGCCGGCCGTGTAGCCGGTTTCTTCCAGCAACTCCCGCTGCGCGCAGGCGAGAGGGTCCTCGCCGGAATCGATCTTCCCCGCTGGCAGCTCAAAGAAATCCCGATGGAGCGGATAGCGATGCTGGCGCTCCAGCACCAGTTCGCCGTTGCTCAGCAATGGAATGACCACCACGGCGCCGGGATGGGTGATGTACTCCCGGACCGCGATTTTGCCATCCGGCATGCGCGCCCGATCCGCGTGCACGTGCAGAAGCTCCCCGTCATATACGTTCCGGCTGCTGATCGTGGTTTCGGTAAGATCGGGAATGAGTTTGGAGGACAAAAGGTATCGGTATCGTGGTATGTGACGCCTCCCCCGAACACGCACGGGAGAGGATTCAGGTATTGCAGCAAGTCTTCGCAGGATTATACACGGGCGCCACGCCCGCGGGCAGGGGCGGCGGCGGGAACGGCCGCTGATGCTCCTTCCGCTCCTATGAGCCGGGCAGTGGGAAGCAATGCGCTGAAACAGCTGCCTTTGCCCAGTTCGCTGACGACTTCCAGCCTGGCCTGGTGGCAGCTCAGCACGTGCTTGACAATGGCGAGACCGAGGCCGGTGCCACCGGTTTCGCGCGAGCGGCCGCGATCCACCCGATAAAAGCGTTCGGTCAACCGTGAAATATGCTCCGCTCCGATACCGATTCCCGTATCCTTCACGGAAAATACGGCCTGGCCATTGCATATCGTCCAGTTCAGCGTGATGCTGCCCCCATCCGGCGTATAACGTATGGCGTTACTGATGAGATTGCTGAATGCACTGCGCAATTCGTACATGCTCCCCAGCAGCTTCGCGTTGGTATCCAGATCGAGGGTGATACGGTGGCGTCCCGCGCTGAGCGAGCGCGCTTCGTCGTACAGGCTGCGCAGCATGGCGGGCATATCCACGTGCTCCTCGCGTACGAGATTTTCCGTATCTTCCAGTCGCGACAAGGTCAGGAGATCCTCCACGAGGTTGTGCATGCGCCGGGTCTGGTCGGTCATGAGTCCCAGCGCCCATTTGCGCGTGTCGGGATCCGAGGCGCCGTCTTCCGATAATGTTTCCAGGAATCCGCCTATCACGGTCAGTGGCGTTCGCAGTTCGTGAGACACGTTGGCGACGAAATCCCTGCGCATGGTCTGGACCCGTTCAAAGTCGGTGATGTCCCGGCTGAGAAGCAGTTTCTGCCTGTCACCGTAGGGCACGAATTGCAGGGAGAGGGTCAGTCCTTGCTGGCGGGGCTGACGGGTGATGAGCGGCTCGGAGTAATTACAGGAGGCCAGATACTCGGCGAACTGGGTTTGCCGCACGAGATGCGTGATGTGCTGGCCCGTGTCCAGCCCGGAGCTGATGCCCAGGTGCTTTTCGGCTACGGGGTTGCACCATTCGATACGGTCCACCTCGTCCAGGATGACCACCCCCTCGGGCATCGCGGAGGTTGCGCGCCGCAGCCGCTCCAGCGCCGCGCTGATCTGCTGTTCCTGCTCGTTTTGCTCGCGTACCAGGCGCGCCAGGCGTGAAAAGACATCGCCCCATTTGCCCGAGCCGTAAGGCAGGGCCGAGTCCCTGTTCTGGAGCCAGCTATCGAGTCTGGTCAGTTGATGCCAATGGTGAACGATCAGCAGCAGCAGCGCGACGACGGAAAACATCAGAGCCGGGATAGCGCCCAGTGTCAGCCAGAGCATCGCGCTTGCGGCCGCGATCAGAATCAAGATTGACAAGCCTGCCAGAGAAGCTCCGGAAAGTCCGCATCTGCATTATGCGGAGGAAAGAATGAATGGTATTGAGGGATATTATCCCATGCTTACCGGTTCGCCGGCCGACAAGCGATAGCCGGAACCCCTCACCGTCTGCACCAGACCATCCTTGCTGACGGGCTCCAGGGCCTTGCGCAGCCGGCGAATATGCACATCCACCGTGCGATCCTCGACGAATACGTGATCGCCCCAGACCTGATCGAGTAGTTGCGAGCGCGTATGCACCCGCTCCGAGTGAGTCATCAGAAAGTGCAGAAGCCGGAATTCCGTGGGCCCCAGCGGCACCTCGCTTCCATTCGCCGTGACCCGATGCGTTGCGGAATCGAGCCGCAGCCCCCCGATCTCCACGATATCGTCAGCCGCCTCGGGGGAGCGCCGCCGCAGCACAGCCTTGATTCTTGCGAGCAGTTCACGGGGTGAGAAAGGCTTGGTGATGTAATCGTCAGCCCCGATTTCCAGCCCTGCCACCTTGTCGCTTTCCTCCGCCCGGGCGGTAAGCATGATGATGGGGATATTCTTGGTGCGCGTCGTCCGTCGCAGCATACGGGCAAATTCGACTCCACTCATGCCTGGCAGCATCCAGTCGAGGAGAACCAGGCCTGGCAAGGCCGCGTTGATGCTTTCGAGGGCCTCTTCCGCGTTTCTTGCGGAACAGACCGTATGTTTTGCCTGACGCAGGCTATAGGAAATCAATTCCTGGATTGCCGGCTCATCTTCCACCACAAGTATTGTCGCCGCCATCGGTCGCTCCTCCTGTCCGAAATAACTTCTTCATCCCTGATTTTCTTGTGATTGCCATGATATGTAAATAGTGTTGCGGGATTGTGACAGTTC
The DNA here is from genome assembly GCA_964651465.1 of uncultured Nitrosospira sp. GTDB lineage: Bacteria > Pseudomonadota > Gammaproteobacteria > Burkholderiales > Nitrosomonadaceae > Nitrosospira. Next base: position 10,682 of record CAZYYR010000026.1, on the reverse strand, counting down.
CGCCCTGCTCCGGAGCGGCGCCCGGCTCCCGGGGCGGCGCTACCACACGAGAATAGCGCGATAGTCGCTGACATTGGTGCGCGTCGGGCCGGTAATGACCAGATCATCCAGTTGCGAGAAAAATCCGTACGCATCGTTGCAGGCGAGCAATGCGCGTGCATCGATGCTGTGCTGGCGCGCACGTTGCAGCGAATCCGGCCGGAGAATGGCGCCCGCATTGTCCTCCGTTCCATCCACCCCATCGGTATCGCAGGCAATGGCATGAATGCCATCCATGCCATCGAGTTCGATGGCCAGCGACAGCAGGAATTCGGTATTGCGCCCTCCGCGCCTTCTGGACGTGCCCTTGGTTCCGCTACCATCCGGGCGCAGCGTAACCGTCGTCTCACCGCCGGAGATGAGCGCCACCGGCGGCTTCCACGGCTGGTCGTGGCGGCGGATTTCTTTTGCCAGGGCCGCGAAAGCCCTGGCGACGTCACGTGCTTCGCCGGTGACGCAATCGCTCAGCAGCACGGCAGGAATACCCTGGGCGCGAAAGTATTCCACTGCCGCCAGCAGTGAGTTGCGGCAAGTGGCGACCACACGGTTCTCCACGTGGACGAAAGCCGGGCTCCCCGGCTTTGGCGTCTCGTCCAGCTTGCCCTGGGCACCCGCGGCCAGGATTTTCCCGACTGCGGCGGGTACGTCTACCCAGTAGCGGGCAAGTACCGCGAGCGCATCCTGGTAAGTCGTCGGGTCGGGCATGCACGGCCCGGACGCGATATGCGCAGGATCATCGCCGACAACGTCCGAGATGATCAATGCCTGCACCGGGGCGCGGCATGCGGCCGCCAGCCTTCCGCCAAGGATGGAGGAGAGATGCTTGCGGACCGTGTTGATTTCCTGGATTGTCGCGCCGCAGCCCAGCAGCCGGGTGGTGATGATTCGGAGATCGTCCAGCGAGATGCCTGCCACAGGCAAGGACAGCAGGCTTGAACCCCCGCCGCTCAACAGGCACAACAGCAAATCATCCGGGCCGAGTGCTCCTGCTTCTGCGAGAATGGTCCGGGCACCCCGTTCGCCTTGCTCATCGGGGACCGGATGTCCAGCCTCGATCACCTTGATTCGTTCCAGAGGCAGACCATGCCCGTAACGGGTGAGAACGATGCCATTCAGGACTGCATGCAGTGGCCAATGCTGTTCCACTGCCAGGGCCATGGCGGCCGCAGCCTTGCCGGCACCCACCACCAGGGTGCGGCCGGCGGGCACGATCGAAGCGGCGGGTGGCAAATCTGCGGGCAGGATGCGCAGCGGATCGGCAGCGGAAACGGCAGCCTGGAAGCTGCCGAGCAGGAGGCTGCGTATATCCATATGCGGCTCTTCCGCGCTCGCGATCATGGACCTCGCTGTGAATCGAGGGTGACCTTGAGATGGTGGCCAGTGAAACTCTTCCCGTTCGCCGCGATTTCCTCGGGTGTCCCCTGGGCAATGATTTGGCCGCCGCCCTCGCCGCCTTCCGGTCCGAGGTCGATTATCCAGTCGGCGGTCTTGATTACGTCCAGGTTATGCTCGATGACCACCACTGTATTGCCGTGGTCGCGCAGCCGGTGCAGCACCTTCAGCAGGAGGTCGATGTCATGGAAATGCAGCCCGGTGGTGGGCTCATCGAGAATGTAGAGGGTGCGGCCGGTGTCGCGTTTGGACAGTTCCAGCGACAACTTCACCCGTTGCGCTTCCCCGCCGGAAAGCGTGGTTGCCGACTGGCCCAGGGTGATATAGCCCAGGCCGACATCCAGCAGGGTTTGCAGCTTGCGTGCCACCATTGGCACGGCGCTGAAAAATTCGTGGGCCTGCTCTACGGTCATTCCCAGGATTTCACTGATGTTTTTCCCCTTGTACTGAATCTCCAGCGTCTCGCGGTTGTAGCGTTTGCCGTGGCACACATCGCACGACACGTAGATATCCGGCAGGAAATGCATTTCCACCTTGATCATGCCGTCGCCCTGGCAGGCCTCGCAGCGCCCGCCCTTGACATTGAACGAAAACCGGCCCGGCCCGTAACCGCGCTCGCGGGCCTGCGGCACGCCCGAAAACAGCTCGCGGATCGGGGTGAACAATCCGGTATAGGTAGCCGGGTTAGAGCGCGGGGTACGCCCGATCGGGCTCTGGTCCATGTTGATGACCTTGTCGAAAAAGGCCAGACCCGCCAGATTGCGATGCGGCGCGGGTTCCGCGGTGCTCCCGTAGAGGTGGCGCGCGACTGCATGGTAGAGCGTCTCGTTGATCAGCGTGGATTTGCCGGAACCGGATACCCCAGTGATGCATACGAACAGTCCGACCGGCAGGTTCAGGTTGACCTCCTTCAGATTGTTTCCGGAAGCACCCTCGATTGTGAGCCAGCGATCGTCTTTCGGTTGTGTGCGCTTCTCCGGGATGGCTATGCTCAGCTCCCCGGAAAGGTACTTGCCGGTAAGCGACGCCGAATTCTGCTGAATGGCTTCCGGTGTCCCCTGGGCGATGACCGAACCGCCATGTTCGCCTGCGCCGAGGCCCATGTCCACGACGTAGTCAGCGGTAATGATGGCGTCCTGGTCATGCTCCACCACGATGACGCTGTTGCCGAGGTCGCGCAGGTTCTGAAGCGTCTTCAGCAAGCGGCCATTGTCGCGCTGGTGCAGTCCGATGGACGGCTCGTCCAGTACGTACATCACGCCGGTCAGCCCGGACCCGATCTGGCTGGCGAGGCGGATGCGCTGCGACTCGCCGCCGGAGAGCGTGTCTGCGGAGCGGTCGAGCGACAGGTAATCCAGTCCCACATTGTTGAGAAAGAGGATGCGGCTGGAAATCTCCTTGATGATCTTCTCCGCTATGGCGAGTTTGTGCCCCGTCAGCGTTACTTCGTCGAAAAACGCCTTCGCTTCCTTGAGGGCGAGTGCGCTGATCTCATAGATCGCCAAACCCGCCACACGCACGTGCCGGGCTTCCCGCCGCAGCCGCGTCCCCCCACACTCGGGGCAGAGCTGGGAATTGAGATGTTTTGCCAGTTCCTCTCGTACAGTGGTCGATTCGGTTTCGCGGTAGCGCCGTTCCAGGTTGGGAACGATGCCTTCGAACGTATGCTTGCGATGACTGCGCGTCCCGTTTTCATTCAGGTAGGCGAACATGATCTTGTCGTTGCCCGATCCGTTCAGGATGATGCTCTGGATAGGATCCGGCAATTCCTCGAATGGCCTGTCCAGGTCGAAATCGTAGTGGCTGGCGAGACTTGCGAGCAATTGGTAGTAGAACTGGTTACGTCTGTCCCAGCCCTTGATCGCACCGGAGGCCAGCGACAGATGCGGAAAGGCGACGATCCGCCTGGGATCGAAAAATGTGATCCGGCCCAGCCCGTCGCACCGGGGGCAGGCACCCATCGGATTGTTGAAGGAAAACAGCCGCGGTTCCAGTTCCGGAAGTGAGTAGCTGCATATCGGGCAACTGAATTTCGCCGAAAACAGGTGTTCGGCACCGGTATCCATTTCCACCGCAAGCGCGCGGCCGTCGGCATGGCGCAAGGCGGTCTCGAATGATTCCGCCAGACGCTGCTTGGAAGCGGGCGACACCTTGAGCCTGTCGATCACCACCTCAACCGTATGCTTGATGTTCTTCTTCAGCTTGGGCAGCGCGTCGATTTCGTAAATCGTGCCGTCGACACGCAGCCGGATGAAACCCTGCGAGCGAAGCTCGTCGATCAGGTCCGTCTGTTCGCCCTTGCGTCCCACAACCAGCGGGGCCAGTATCATCAGTCGGGTATCCGGCGGTAGCCGCAGCACATGATCGACCATCTGCGAAACGCTTTGCGCAGCCAGGGTAATGCCGTGATCGGGGCACTGGGGATCGCCCACGCGCGCGAAAAGCAGACGCAGGTAGTCGTGTATTTCGGTGACGGTGCCGACCGTGGAACGGGGATTGTGTGACGTCGCTTTCTGTTCGATGGCGATAGCGGGTGAAAGCCCTTCTATCAGATCGACATCGGGTTTTTCCATCAATTGCAGGAACTGGCGCGCGTAGGCGGAAAGCGATTCGACGTAACGTCGCTGGCCTTCGGCATAAAGGGTGTCGAACGCGAGCGACGATTTGCCCGACCCGGACAGCCCCGTGATGACCACCAGCTTGTTGCGGGGCAGATCGAGGCCGATATTCTTGAGATTGTGCGTGCGCGCACCGCGGATTTTAATGAGCTCCATCAACTGTTCCAGTAGCTGCCGGTATCTGCCCGCTGCGCTGCTTCATACCAATCCGCGGCAGCTATCTGAGAACCGGCCAAACCTGCTAATATACGCAAATTCCTGCATTTTCCCAATCTGATTCATGTCCTCTTCCCTGTCCCCCGAGAAATTGTCGGCAACCGAAGTGCGCGCTACCGCCGGGCTGGCCGGTATCTACGGGTTGCGCATGCTGGGGATGTTCATCATCCTCCCCGTCTTCGCGTTCTATGCCGAGAATCTGCCCGGCGGCAGCAACTACACCCTGGTTGGCATCGCCCTCGGGGCCTATGGCCTCACGCAGGCGATCCTGCAGATACCTTTCGGCTGGATGTCCGATCGCATCGGGCGCAAGCCCGTCATTTACCTGGGATTGATCCTGTTTGCCGCGGGCAGCTTCGTCGCCGCGTCTGCCACCGATATCTACTGGGTCATCGCAGGCCGTGTCATCCAGGGCGCGGGGGCGATTTCCGCAGCGGTGATGGCGCTTGCCGCCGATCTCACGCGCGAAGAGCACCGAACCAAGGCAATGGCGGCGATCGGCATGACCATAGGGGCCACCTTCGCGCTTTCGCTGGTGATTGCACCCGTGCTCAACCGGCTGATCGGGGTGCCGGGTATCTTTGCCATGACGGGCGTGCTGGCGCTGCTGGCGATAGCTGTGGCGGCGCGGGTCGTTCCCGACCCGGTGGACAGCCGGTTTCATTCCGATACCGAGGCATCGGCCGGCGGGTTTTACAATGTACTGCGCGATCCCCAACTGCTGCGCCTCGATTTCGGCGTCTTCGTGCTGCATGCGGTGCTGATGGCACTATGGCTGGTGGTGCCCCTGTCGCTGCGGCAGGCGGGGCTGCCGGCAGATCACCACTGGCACGTCTATTTTCCTGTCCTGCTTCTGTCCATGGCGATGGTCATTCCGGCCATCATCTACGGCGAAAAGAAGGCCAGGCTCAAGCAGGTGTTCGTCCTTGCAGTGGCGGTGCTGCTGGTCAGCCAGATCATGCTGGAATCCATATCCGGCTCGGTGTGGGGCACGGCAACGGCGCTGCTGGTATTCTTCGCGGCATTCAATCTCCTGGAAGCGACCCTGCCTTCGCTCATTTCCAAGTTTGCTCCGGTGGGCGCGAAAGGCACAGCCATAGGCGTTTACAGCAGCGTCCAGTTTCTTGGTGCCTTCGTCGGCGCGAGTGCAGGCGGTTATCTGTACGAACACTATGGCAGCGTTGCACTATTCGGATTCTGCGGCGCCCTCGTGGCGCTGTGGCTGGTGTTTGCCTCCACCATGAAGGCGCCCGCCGCCATTCGCACGCGGATGTACTCTACACCGGAAATGGACATGGGCAGGGCGAGCGGACTGTCGCGCCAGCTTGCGGCACTGGCGGGCGTGCACGAAGCGAAGGTCCTCGCGAGCGAGCGCGTGGCATACTTGAAAGTGGACATGAACGGCTTTGACGAGCAGGGTGTTGTTCAATTACTTGGGGGAGAAGCATAATGGCGTCAGTCAACAAGGTGATACTCATCGGCAATCTCGGCAAAGACCCCGAGACCCGCTACATGCCCAATGGCGAAGCGGTGACCAACATCACCCTGGCCACCACCGAGACATGGAAAGACAAGAACGGTGAAAAACAGGAAAAAACTGAATGGCACCGCGTCACCTTCTACCGCAAGCTGGCGGAAATCGCCGGCGAGTATCTCAAGAAGGGCCGCCCGGTCTATGTGGAAGGGAGGCTGGAGACCCGCAAATGGACCGACAAGACTGGCGTCGAGCGCTATACCACCGAAATCATCGCCAATGACATGAAAATGCTGGGCAGCAAGCCTGGCAGCGGCAGTTACGAGGGGGACCGAGAAGAGAGCAGCTTTACGCAGGGAGCGGCATCCGGTACCGGTAGCAAACCTGCGGCCAGAAGCGGCAGCAACTTCGACGATATGGATGACGATATACCGTTCTAATGAGGTTGCCTGGGTATATCTTCAAGTTAGGAGGCATGATATGAAAAGAATCCTGTCGATCGTTTTAATGCTGTTCGCATTCACTGTCCCGGCCTATTCCGCGGTCAACATCAACACGGCGACCCAGGCCCAGTTGGAGACCCTGCATGGAATCGGTCCGACCAAGGCGAAGGCCATTGTCGAGCACCGCAAGAAAAACGGCGCCTTCAAGTCTGTGGACGACCTGCAGAAAGTGAACGGCATTGGCCCCGCCACGATCAAGCGGCTGCGCAAGGATGTGACGGTCAGCGGACCGACTACGATAGCGAAGAAAGTCGAGTCTTTGGACAAAGCGAAGTCTTCGGTCGAGAAAGCCAAGCCTACGACCAAAACCAAAACCTCGGTTAAGGGCAAGCCTGCGACTAAATTATAGAACAAGGGCGAAGCATCTGATGGATACACCGGCAGGACAGTAACGACCTGCAATCGCCGCACCTCATCAGCGCTTCCTGAATGGTCGCCTCCGGTTATATGTCTTTCATCCATTTCTCATTTCGCTGTAATTTTCCTACCGCATGTTCAAAACCATAGAAGATTTTGTCGGAAATACGCCCCTGGTGAAACTCAAGCATTTGCCAGGGAATACGAGCAATGCGGTGCTCGTCAAACTGGAGGGCAACAATCCAGCCGGTTCGGTAAAGGATCGTCCGGCGCTGTCGATGATCACGCGTGCGCAACAGCGCGGGGAAATCAGGCCCGGCGATACGCTGATCGAGGCCACCAGCGGCAATACCGGCATCGCCCTCGCCATGGCGGCGGCGGTGATGGGATATCGCATGGTGCTGGTGATGCCGGAGCATCTCAGCGTGGAGCGGCGGCAATCCATGAAGGCGTACGGTGCGGAAATCGTGCTGACGTCGAGAAAAGGCAGCATGGAGGAAGCGCGTGATGTGGCCGAACGCATGCGTGACGAGGGGCGGGGGGTCATTCTCGATCAGTTCGCCAGCCCCGATAATCCGCTGGCGCACTATGAAGGCACCGCGCCGGAAATCTTGCGGGATACCGAAGGAGCAATCACTCACCTGGTGAGCAGCATGGGCACGACGGGAACCATCATGGGTTGCGCCCGGTACTTCAAGGAGAAGAAGCCAACCGTGCGGATCGTCGGGGTACAGCCGGAAGAGGGCGCGCAGATTCCGGGCATTCGTAAATGGCCGGAAGCTTACCTGCCAAAAATCTATGATGCGAGTCGCGTGGATGCCATCATGCTGGTCTCCCAGGTGGAGGCCGAGGAAATGACCCGCCGGCTCGCTCGGGAGGAGGGTATTTTTGCCGGAATTTCATCAGGCGGAGCGCTGGCGGCCGCCCTTAAGATTTCCGCTGAAACCGAAAACGCGACGATTGTTTCGATCGTGTGCGATCGCGGCGACCGCTATCTGTCCACCGGGGTTTTCCCCGGCTGAACCGGCTCCATGCCTTTCGTTCGAGGCGGGCCTGTATTCCCGTATGAAGGAAAAGGTGATGGATGCCTGTCAAGTTTGCTGCCCGCGCAGGGGCGGAAACGCCATTGCCTTACATAGAACAATGGGTTCCGGGCATAAATGTCTTGCAATCCTCCAAACTTCCCAACTGCTCATCAAGCTGTCGGTGGTGCTCTGTCTTGCCATCTTCTCCGCCTTCCCGGAGTATGCTGGCGCTCGCATTACGCTTTCTGCGGACAATGTCCAGAACTCCTTCCTGGATTCCAAAGGCATACAGGTCAGCCTGGCGGGACCGCGCGCATCGGTCCTGGAAATAAAGCTGGATGAAGTCGCCATCGAGGAACAGCGCTGGCGTGACCTCCGGTTCTCCTGCCCGGTTTTTCAGATCAAGGAGGGCACGGTCCGCTGCGAAGACGGCGTGCTGAGAATCGCCAGGATGGCCCCCTTGCCCGTGATGTTCCGTTTTTCCCCTTCAGGCAGGATGCTGGAAGCGAGCATAAAAAATGAAGCAGGTGGAGGTAACGGTGGCTGGAAGCTGTCTGCCCGCTGGGGTGCGGCACGCTGGGAGGGCACAGTGACCGTAGTAAACGGGCATGCGAGCCGCATCGCTGCCTTTCTGCCGGCGCGGGAAGATGGGATCGTGCCCTCATCCACCCAGGGAAGGATCAATGGCCGGGTCCAGCTGCACGGCCAGTCCCGCGGAGTGGCGCGCATGGATGCCAATCTGGCGCTGGATGGGGTGGCGTTCAGCGATGCCGCGGGCCTGCACGCGGGAGAGAATATCAGTATCGGCCTGAATGCAGAGGCGGCACGCGACAGCGAGAAAACCGGTGCGTGGAAATGGCGGGTGGAAGCGGACTGGCCGAACGGTGAGGTTTTCTGGCAACCGCTTTATTTCGCGGGTCAAGGTCATCATTTCAGCGCGCGCGGCGAGCTGGATGAACAGATCCTCCAACTGCGCGAGGGCAAGCTTGCGCTCGCTGGCATAGGCGAGATGGGGTTCTCGGGCGTGGTCGATACAGGTACGAAAGCCCTGCGTGAATTCGACCTTGCCGCCCATCGTCTTCAGCTGGCCGGTCTGTTCGAGCAGGTGCTCCAGCCCTTTCTGGTGAATACACCTTTTGCGCAGTTGAAGGCGGCCGGCCAGGCAGGGATCCAGTGGCGCTATCGCGACAGGGCTCATCAGCTGCTCGATGTCGACCTGCGTGATGTATCGGTTGAAGACGGCCAGGACCGCTTTGCGCTTCATGGAATGGATGCCCACATTCCCTGGCAGGCAGGTGGCGGGCAAACCCAGAAAGGTGAAATTACCATAACCCACAGCCGGATCGGACGCATACCCATCGGTTCCGTGCATGTTCCCCTGGAGATAACGGGACTGGATCAGCCAGGCGTCCGTATTCCGCGGATGACGGTTCCATTGCTCGATGGCCAGTTCACGCTCGAACAGTTCAGCGCCCGGCGGCAGATACAGGAAATACAAGGAATACAGGGAATACAGGGGATAGGGGGAGCACAGGGCGCCTGGCAATGGGAATTCAGCGGCAGGCTCACGCCCATATCCATGCAGAAACTGACAGAAGCGCTCGGCGTCCAGACCATGCAAGGTACGCTGTCCGGCGAGATACCGAAAGTCAGCTACAGGGATTCAGTTGTCGACGTCGAAGGTGCTCTTATATTTCGGGTGTTCGACGGTTCGGTGGTGGTATGGAACCTGAAGGCGCTGGACCCCTTGGGCCGGGCCTCCTCGCTGATGGCGGACGTGGATATGCGCAACCTCGATCTCAATCTGCTTACCGGAACATTTTCCTTCGGGAATATGCTGGGCCGAATCGATATCGGAGTGCACAACCTTGAGCTTTTCGACTGGAAACCGGTCAAGTTCGATGCCAGCCTCAAGAGCAGTCCGGGCGAGTATCCCCGGCGCATCAGCCAGGATGCGGTACAGAATATCTCCTCCCTGGGCGGATCAAGCGCAGCTGCGGCCATACAGCGCAGCGCACTGCGTTTTTTCGATGAGTTCGGTTATTCACAGATCGGCTGGAGCTGTGTGCTGCGCAACGACATCTGCCGCATGGGAGGAATACCATCGGAGCCTCTGCCGCACGGCTATCTCATTGTCAAGGGCGGCGGAATCCCGGCCATCACCGTGATAGGCTATAATCGCGATGTGGATTGGCGGGAACTGGTGGGCCGGTTGCAGCGAATCACCGAGGTCAACGCCAAACCGGTCATTCAGTAGGATGGACATGAAGAATTCATATTGCCGAGCGGGCCTGCTGGTCCTGGCCAGCATGTCACTGGCTGCGTGCGTCACCATCAATATCTATTTTCCTGCTGCCGCGGCCGAGAAAGCGGCGGACAAGATCATAGAAGACGTATGGCAGCTGAAGAAAGAGAGAAAACCTGAAGAGGGCAGGCAGGATACGGATGAATCCGGATCATCCGCACCTGTCCAACCTTCCGTACAGCCGCAGCCAGAGCAGCCGCAACAGTAAAGGCAGAGACCATGGTCAATTCGAGCTACTTCTTCCGTACGGCACTGCTGGTGCTGATGGCGTTCATCTCCACTCCTGGATATACGCAGGCGGATATCGAAATCAATACCCCGGCGATTTCAAGCCTCAAGCAGAGCATGCAGCAGCGCCATGCCCAGCTCGAACCCTATTATGAAAGAGGCGCGGTAGGACTCACGCGCGACGGGCTGATCGCCATGCATGATGCCAATGCGATCCCCTTGTCCGCACGCCAGCCGGTCAATACGCTCATCGCGGCAGAGAATCAGGACAGGAACGCACTGTATCGCGAAATCGCCCGCGCCAATTCCCATCCCGAGTGGGAGGCGGACATCCGCTCCACTTTTGCCCAGCGCTGGATCCAGCTGGCGCGGCCCGGCTGGTGGTATCAGAGCGCAAACGGCTCCTGGGCTAGAAAATAAAGCGCTCGCCGTAAACCAAATTGCAGCGCCGGAATTCTAGTGCAGGTCGACCGGAAGCGGAGGCCGGTTGCCATGCCCGGATCGCGCGCCATGCCTTATGTTCCT